>JBKBNR010000014.1:5039-17526 GCA_046295315.1 Hyphomicrobiaceae bacterium | reverse complement strand
GTTCCACGGCCCCTTGAAGCAGGCCATGCTGGACGCCGCCAAGCCCTACTGCCTGCGCCTGCTCGGCCCCAATTGCATCGGCCTCATGTTGCCTGAAAAGGGCCTCAACGCGTCGTTCTCTCACATTGCCGCGCCAAAGGGCGACCTCGCGTTCCTCTCGCAATCCGGCGCCCTCATCACTGGCATTCTCGACTGGGCCGCCAGCCGCAACGTCGGCTTCTCCCATGTGGTCTCGCTCGGCGACATGGCGGATGTCGATTTCGGCGACATGCTCGACTATCTCGCAGGCGACAGCGAATCGCGCGCCATTCTCCTCTACATGGAGGCGCTGACAGGGGCGCGGAAATTCATGTCGGCAGCACGCCGCGCGGCACGCGCCAAGCCGGTCATCGTCATCAAATCCGGGCGCCACGCAGCGGGCGCCAAGGCCGCGAGTTCGCACACCGGAGCGCTCGCCGGTCTCGATGCGGCTTACGATGCCGCGTTCCGCCGTGCCGGTCTGCTGCGGGTTTACGAACTCGACGACCTTTTCAATGCCGCCGAAGTTCTCTCGCGGCTGCCGCGCGTCAGCGGCGAGCGGCTGACCATCGTCACCAACGGCGGCGGCGCGGGTGTCCTGGCTGCGGATCGGGTTGCCGATCTCGATGGTCGCTTGGCCGACATGACGGGCGATACGATCGCCAAGCTCGATGCGGTTCTGCCTGCGACCTGGTCGAAGGCCAATCCGATCGACATCATCGGCGACGCGACACCCGATCGCTATGCAGCGGCGGTCGATGCCGCGCTTGCGGACACGGCGACGGACGCGGTGCTGGCGATCAACTGCCCGACGGCCATTTCGTCAAACACGGCGGCGGCCGACGCGGTTATCGCCGCATACGCCGCGCGCAAAGGCAGCGGCGCGCGGGTCAAGCCGCTGCTCACCACCTGGCTCGGCGACGACGGCGCCAAGGACGCCCGCGCGCGCTTCGCCAACGCTGGCATCGCGACATTCGACACACCGAGCAGCGCCGTCGAGGGTTTCATGTTCCTCGTCGCGCACGCGCGCGCGCAAAAGCAGTTGATGCGCTCGCCACCATCGCGCCCCGCCGGTCATCAGCCCGATCGCGCGCGGGCCCAGGCCGTCGTGTCACGCGCTCTCGCCGCCGGCCGCACGATGCTGAGCGAACTCGAAGCCAAAGAGGTGCTGGCGAGCTATCGGATCGCGACGGTGCCGACCGTTTTTTCCGCGACGCCCGACGCCGTCGCGGCCGCGGCACACGGCATCCTTGCCGAACACGACGCGGTCGTTGTGAAAATCCTGTCGGACGACATCTCTCACAAATCCGACGTCGGCGGCGTGGCCCTCAATCTCGACAGCGCCGGTGCGGCGAAGCTCGCTGCCGAGCGGATGCTGACGCGCCTCGCCAAGTCGCACCCCAATGCCGACATCGCCGGATTCACGGTGCAGGCGATGGTGCGCCGCCAGCGGGCGCACGAACTCATCGTCGGCGTTTCGGAGGATCGCACGTTCGGTCCGCTCGTCATGTTCGGCGCCGGCGGAACGGCCGTCGAAGTGGTGCGTGATACCTGCCTGGCGCTGCCGCCCCTCGACTTGAAACTTGCCGAGGACCTGATCGCCATGACGCGGATCGCGCGGTTGCTGAAAGGCTATCGCGACACGCCTGCCGCCGATGTCGACGCCATTGCCGACACGCTGGTGAAGGTCAGCCGCCTCGTTGCGGACCTCGACGAAGTGGCAGAACTCGACATCAATCCGCTGATCGCGGATGACCGCGGCGTCATCGCCCTCGATGCGCGCATTCGGATCGCCGATCGCCGCGCCGCACCGCGACAGCCGATGGCGCTCAGGCCTTACCCCAGCGAGTGGGAGCGGCTGATCTCCCTCGACCGACTCGGCCCGGTGCTGATCCGGCCGATCCGCCCCGAGGACGAACATCTCTACGCGCGCTTCTTCCAGAACGTCACACCGGCCGACAGCCGCATGCGCTTCTTCACCACGATGAAGGCGCTGTCGCGCGACATGCTGGCACGTCTGACGCAGGTCGATTACGCCCGCGAGATCGCGTTTGTCGCCCTGTCGGACGCGGGCGAACTGCTCGGCGTCGTGCGCTTCAACGCCGATCCCGACTACGAGCACGCCGAATTCGGCGTTCTCGTCCGATCGGACCTGAAAGGCCACGGCCTCGGACGGCGCCTGATGCAGCACCTGATCGCCTACGGCCGCGCCGAAGGACTGAAGCGCATCACCGGATACGTTCTGGCGGAAAACACCGGTATGCTGGCCCTTGCCGAGCAACTCGGGTTCGTCTCGCGGACCGCCGACGAAGACCCCGGCCTGCGCGAGGTGAAACTCGAGCTGACGGCGTGATGGGATCCGTGATGAGACCACGGGCTGCCGTCAGGGCGGGTCAGGCCTTGGCGATGCGCCCCGCCGGCCCGCAGCGCCACTTCGCGACGCGCCACTTGGGATGGCCCTCCATCCATTTGGCGATTTCCGCCTGCCCGTACATCATGCACTGATGCGGGGTGATCGCGTCGGCCATATAGCTGAGCCGCACATCCTCGCAGCGCGTCGGCTCGGCGATGATGCACACGGACATGACGATTTCGATCATGGACGCTTCTCCAGAAAATGCTCCGCCTGCCCGAGTGGCAGGGTGCTGAAGATTCGGGCGTCCATCCCAGAATGCTTGTTATGAAATGAGGCTAGGCGACTCGATCCCTTCGCCTCAAGGCCGATCGTTGGGCTGTGTGCCGCCCGAAAAATGGGCTGTTAACGCGGCAAACGGGCTTGCAACTCGTGGCGCGTCAAACGGGAATTTTCGGCAAGTGCTTCACTTCACAACCAGAGTTGACGCCAGTCGGGCTCTGCAAAGCCAACAGCCGATGCCGCATGCAGAATTACTGAACAACGCTGAATTTAATGATCGCTTTTGCGATAGACTGACGCATGTTGCCGTGGCGCGTCAGTTTCGTAGTGTCCGAGGACGTTAGAGACTCCGACAGAAGCGCCGTCGCGACCGCCACGACCGAAGGCAGCGAACGAGGATCCGCGCACAATGACCGAGGCAAGCGCCGTTGAACCCAATCCTTCCGGAACGAACGTCGACGCGCTGACACTCAAAGCTATCCTCGATACCGCCGCCGCCGCGATTCTTGCGATCGACGCACGCGGCATCGTGCGCGACTGCAACCCGGCGACGTCGAAGCTGTTTGGCTATACACGCGACGAGATGATCGGCCGCAACGTCGCCATGCTGATGGCACGCCACGACAGATCGCGCCACGACGACTACATCGGCCGCTACTTGCGCACCGGCGAGACGCGCATCATGGGCGTCGGCCGCGAGGTTGTCGGCATGCGCAAGGATGGGACTTTGTTTCCGCTGCATCTGTCGATCGGCGAGTATCGCGTCGACGGCGAACGATTTTTTACCGGGGTCATGATCGACCTGTCGCGGCAACGGCTGGCCGAGGACAGTCTCGCTCGTCAGCAGGCGCTGTTCCGGGCCGTGTTCGATTGCATGCCCGATCCCCTCATCATCACCGACTGCGACCGCCGTGTGCAGAGCGTCAACCCGGCGTTCACGAGAACGTTCGGACATTCCCTGGAGGCCGTGTTCGGTAACACGCCCGAGTGCATCTTTGCGAGCCCGGAAGAATGGCGGCGCCACGACAGCGTGATGAGCCATCCCTGCACCCATCAGGCGGCCGACCTCGGCTTGCACGTTTCCGAGTTCCGTAGACCGAACGGGGAGACGTTCCCCGCGGCGGTGGTCCGCACCGAGATTCTGGCCCCGGATTTCAGCCCTCTCGGTTACCTGGAACTGATCCGCGACATTTCCGGCGAACGCCGCCGCGAGGCACAACTGATGCAGGCCCAGCGCATGGAGGCGATCGGACAGTTGACTGGCGGCATCGCGCACGACTTCAACAACATTCTCACCGTCGTGCTCGGCAACGTCGAACTGATCGAGATGCGAGCCACCAGCGACGATCTCCTGTCGCTGGCCCGCGAAGCCCGCGAAGCATCCGAGATCGGCGCCCGGCTGACCGACCGGCTGCTGACCTTCGGGCGCCGACAGATGCTCGAGACGCGCAAGATCAATCTCAACGAATTCGTGCTCGGTCTTTCCGAGTTGATCCGCCGCACCATCGGCGAGGACATCGACGTCTCGACGGCGCTGGCTTCCGATCTCGCCTCCACCGAGGTGGACCCCGGCCAGGTCGAGAACGCGGTTCTCAACCTCGCGATCAACGCCCGAGATGCGATGCCGAGGGGCGGGCGGCTCGTCGTCGAGACCCGCAACGTCCACCTCGAGCGCGGAAGTGTCGACGGCTTGTCGGACCTCGTACCCGGAGACTACGTCGCACTCTCGGTTTCCGACACCGGCCACGGCATGCCACCGGAGGTGCAGGCGCGCGCCTTCGAGCCGTTCTTCTCGACCAAGGACAAGGGCAAGGGCAACGGTCTCGGCCTGGCGACCATCTACGGGTTCGCCAAGCAGTCGGGCGGACACGTCACCATAGCCAGCGCCGTCGGTCGCGGAACGACCGTCGAATTGCTGCTGCCGGCGGTGCGCGAGGATGGCGCGGTGCCGGCGCCGCCCGCAGCCGGGGTTGCCACGACCTTTGGCAACGGCGAGCGGATCCTGGTGGTCGAGGACAACGACAGCCTGCGGCGGCTGACCCGGCGCCGGTTGGTCGAACTCGGTTACCGCGTCATCGAGGCCGAAAACGGCGTCGTGGCGCTGGAGGTGCTGGCGACGGAGCGCGACATCGATCTCGTGTTCAGCGATGTCGTGATGCCCGGCGGTATCAACGGCGTCGATCTGGCGCGTGAGATCAGGCGGCATTTTCCGCGCGTCGCGGTGGTTCTGACCACGGGGTATGCCGACGCCATCCTCGCGCAGGACGAAGGCGACTCCGCTGACAGGATCGTGCTGCGCAAGCCCTATCACCAGAGCGAACTGGCGCGCACCGTCGCCGAGGCGCTGACGGGCATGCGGGAGTGAACCGCAAGCGCGAGGCTGCCGCGACGGCGCATCGGATCGCCCTGGGCGCGCGTCAGCCCTGCTCGATGCGGGCGGTGAAAATGTAGCCGAGACCGCGCACGGTCTTGACCAGAGCCGGGTCGTCGGGGTGCACTTCGATTTTTTTGCGCAACCGGGCGACCAGGTTGTCGATACTGCGATCGAGCGGCGACCACTCGTGACCCTTGAGCAGGTCCATGATCTGATCACGCGTCAGCACGCGGTTGGCGTGCTCGACGAAAATCGCCAGCAATCCGAACTCGCCCGACGTCAGTGCGCAGATGGCGCCGTCCGTATCGCGCAGTTCGCGCATGTCGAGGTCGAGCACCCAGCGGTCGAAGCGGCGCAACCGGCGCGACGGCCGTGGTTCCGGCGGCGGCGCCGCGGCCAGTTCCGCCGAACGGCGCAGAACCGCCCGCACGCGGGCCAGCACCTCGCGCAGATGAAACGGCTTGGAGATGTAGTCGTCGGCGCCGATCTCGAGGCCGATCACCCGGTCGATCAGGTCGCCCTTGCCCGTCACCATGATGATCGGGACGCGCGAGCGTTCCCGTACCAGGCGGGCGACCGACAGGCCGTCGATATCCGGCAGGGTGAGATCGAGCGTCACAAGGTCGAATTGCTGGCTCTCGATGGCCGGGACGACCTCGCTGCCGCGCGCCGCTTCGAACACCCGGAAGCCTTCGCCCTCGAAGCATCGGCGCAGCAGCAGGCGCACCTTCTCGTCGTCGTCGACCACCAGGATGTTGACCGTATGCGTGTCGCCGCTCATCCCTACCCGCTCGCCGCGCTGCCCCCGACCGCCCGGTCATCGCGGGTCGCCGAAAGCTATGTTGCCCGTCACGCGGTTACAATCCGTTACATACCGTTACATCTGACAGAAATCAGCGCGACATTCGTCTGGTTAGGTCTCACCGTCAAACGCGCCTCGAAGACACGGGCGCCGAACGGAGGAAACCTCGCATGCTCGCCCTGTCAGCTTCGTCGGAGATCGTATGTGAGAACCCGCGCAATGTTTTCTCGCGACCGCTTGCCGCCCGCCACGACGAGATGTCCGCACCGCTCACGGAGCAATTCGCTCAGTCGAGCCCTTCAGTGTATGCAGCGCGCGAGGATCTTTTCCTCGAGGGCGACGAGGCGTCACACATTCTCGAAATCGTCGAGGGCGTCGTCTGCGCCTATCGGCTGTTGCCGGACGGTCACCGCCACGTCGTCTCGTTCTATTTCGCCGGCGACCTGATCGGCTACTGCTCGCAGCCGACGCACACCTTCAGCGCCCAGGCGCTGACCAAGGTACGCACGCGGCGCATTCCGCGCCAAATGCTCAACCAGTTGATCGAGACGCGGCCGCATTTCGCCCGCCGCCTGCTCAAGCTGGCCGCCGACGAACTGACGATGACCCGCGAACACATGTTGTGCCTCGCCGCCAAATCGGCGGAAGCGCGTATGGCGGTTTTCCTGCTCGCCCTGTCGCGGCGCAATCGCGATACCGGAGCCGATCCGGCGCGCATCGAACTGCCAATGACCCGCGTCGACATCGGCGACTACCTCGGCCTGACGATCGAAACGGTGAGCCGCACGTTCTCCAAGCTGAAGCGGGCCGGAGTCATCGCGCTGCCGCGGACGACGACGGTACAGATCCGCGACGCTGCCGAACTCGAGGCCCTGGCCCAGGGCTGAACGGCGATTACAGACCGGCCGCCGGGAGTTGTGGTCTCACCGGTGGCCAGCCACACACTCCGCACGCGGTACTGACAGCATGGCGCCGGATATCCACGAGGCACCCCGAACCGCCGCTCGAACGACCTTCGCGATCGGTCTTTTCGACAGCTTCGTCGCGGTCAAATCAGCGCTGCGCGATCTCGCCAATCATGGGTTCGGCGGCGACCGCGTCCGTATTTTCACGGCCATCGGGCAGCACGGGCTCGATGCCATCGACGGCGACGCGCCGGCCGCGCATCGGCGCTTGCGCCACATCGCCACCGGCGTCGGCGCGGACGACCCCTCGGGGTGGGTATCCGATATGCTGCGCGGCGCCATGACGCGAAACGTCGATCGTGTGGTCGAGCCTGTACTATCGCGCCCGGACCCGGCCGCCGACGATCCTCACCGCGACCGCTTCGCCATGTCCGGGCTCGACCGGCAAGCCGACAAACTCAAGCGGCATCTGGACAACGGCGGCAGCGTGCTCGTGATTGCCGTCGATGACCCGGGCGAGCAGCAGGCCGTCTGCAGCATGCTGCTGCACTATGCGTCCGACGGCGTGCAAACGCATCAACTCAGGCGCCGACGAGGAGGGTAATGTCGATTGACCGTGCGCTGCGTGACGATGCCGCAGCGATCGGCTCCGAACCTACAGGGCGGCTGGTTCCAGCTGCGGCCGCAGAGCGGCCCGAGGCGGCATTATTTCACGAAAAGGCGCATGTCAGCCGTCGATCGAAAGGGCTCTGGCTGGCATTTCGGACTGTGACCAGCGACACTGAAACACGTTCGCATTGGGGTGCCTGTTGATGGAAATCAAGGTGGTCTGGAGCGTCCGAGGCGAACTCAAACACTGTTCCATCGGGCCCGCTCACTTTTGGGGTCGGAAATTGACTGGGAAAGGCGAGGAGTGAAATGACAGACACAACGGTCGAGAGGCACGCGTTCTCCGACGCGCTTGCTGTCGCGGGGGGAGGTCTCGTCGCGATAGTGGGGGCGGCCATCGCGTTCAACACGACAGATTCAGCGATGGCGTTTCACGGCGTCGTGCTGGCCCTGGCGGGCGCGTTGGCCGCATTTTTCGTAATCACGCAGGCTTTCGGCGGCAAGGGGTACTCGCCCCTCGACGCCAACGGGTATTTCGACGGACCGATTCGCGTCGCCACCATCGCCGCCGTGTTCTGGGGCATCGCCGGGTTTCTCGTCGGCGACATCATCGCCTGGCAGCTCGCCTTCCCGTCGCTGAACTTCGATCTGCCGTGGACCAGCTTCGGCCGCTTGCGACCGCTACACACCTCCGCCGTGATCTTTGCGTTCGGCGGCAACGTGCTCCTCGCTACCTCGCTCTACGTTGTGCAGCGCACCAGTCAGGCGCGCCTTGCCGGCCGCTGGTCGCCCTGGTTCGTCGTTTGGGGCTATCAGGTTTTCATCGCCATCGCCGGCACCGGCTATCTGCTCGGCATCACCCAATCGAAGGAATACGCCGAGCCCGAATGGTACGCCGATCTGTGGCTGACGGTGGTCTGGGTCGTCTACTTCCTGGTTTTCGTCGGCACGCTGGCGAAGCGCAAGGAGCCGCACATCTATGTGGCGAACTGGTTCTACCTGGCGTTCATCGTCACCATCGCCATGCTGCACCTCGTCAACAACTTCACCATCCCCGTCTCGCCGTGGGAACCGAAGAGCTACATCTTCTTCTCCGGCGTGCAGGATGCGATGACGCAGTGGTGGTACGGCCATAACGCGGTCGGCTTCTTCCTCACCGCCGGCTTCCTCGGCATCATGTACTACTTCATCCCGAAGCGCGTCGAACGCCCCGTGTATTCGTATCGCCTGTCGATCGTGCACTTCTGGACGCTGATCTTTCTCTACATCTGGGCGGGTCCCCACCACCTCCACTACACGGCGCTGCCCGACTGGGCGCAGACGCTCGGCATGACCTTCTCGATCATGCTGTGGATGCCGTCGTGGGGCGGCATGATCAACGGCCTGATGACGCTGTCGGGTGCCTGGGACAAACTGCGCACTGACCCTGTCGTGCGTCTGCTCGTGGTCTCCGTCGCCTTCTACGGCATGTCGACCTTCGAAGGCCCGCTGATGTCGATCAAGGCGGTCAACTCGCTGTCGCACTACACCGACTGGACCATCGGCCATGTGCACTCCGGTGCTCTCGGCTGGGTCGCCATGGTGTCGTTCGGCGCCATCTACTGCCTCGTTCCGTGGCTGTGGAAGCGTAAGGCGCTCTACTCGCTGAAGCTCGTCGAGTGGCACTTCTGGATCTCGACGCTCGGCATCCTTCTCTACATCACCGCCATGTGGGTGTCCGGCATCCTGCAGGGTCTTATGTGGCGCGCCTACGACAAGCAGGGCTTCCTCACCTACTCGTTCGTCGAGACCGTCGAGGCCATGCATCCGTTCTACGTCATCCGCGCCATCGGCGGCCTGCTGTTCGTCGTCGGCTCGTTGATCATGGCCTACAACATGTGGCGCACCATCCGCGGCGACGAGCCGGTCGATGCGAAGGATCAGCCGCGCGTTGCGGCAGCTCCGGAGCTGCGTCCCATGGCTGCCGAGTAAAGGGGGAGATACGATCATGGCTATGAGTCACGAACCCTTCGAGAAGAACTCGATCATCCTCCTCATCGGCATCCTCATCATGGTGTCGATCGGCGGCCTGGTTCAGATCGCGCCTTTGTTCTGGGTGCAAAGCACGATCGAGAAGGTGCAGGGCATGCGGCCCTACACCCCGCTGGAGCAGGCTGGACGCGACATCTACATCCGCGAGGGGTGCTACACCTGCCACTCGCAGATGATCCGCACGTTGCGCGACGAGGTCGAGCGTTACGGACATTACTCACTGGCTGCGGAGTCGATGTACGATCACCCGTTCCAGTGGGGCTCCAAGCGCACCGGCCCCGATCTCGCCCGTGTCGGCGGCAAGTACTCCGACCAGTGGCAGCGCGAGCATCTGATCAACCCGCGCTCCGTCGTTCCGGAGAGCATCATGCCGGGCTATCCTTGGCTGGCCAAGAACGAGCTTAACCTCGACAAGGCCGCTGGCCACCTCTCGACTTTGAGCATCGTCGGCGTGCCCTACACCGAAGATATGCTGGCCAAGGCCAAGGCCGACATCGAGGCTCAGGTCAATCCCGACAGCAAGGGCGTGAAAGAACTTCTCGCCCGCTATCCGAAGGCCAAGGTCGCTGATTTCGACGGCAACCCGGAGAAGATCACGGAGCTCGACGCGGTCATCGCGTACCTCCAGATCCTCGGCACGCTCGTCGACTTCACCAAGTTCGACGCCTCGGGTCCGAACCTGCGCTGAGATGAGGAGACGAGCATGTCCTACGACACGGTCGCAACATTCAGTCAGGTCACATCGCTGCTGTTCTTCATCGCGCTGTTCATCGGTGTCGTTGCCTACGCTTTCTGGCCCGGAAACAGCCGGAAGTTCGACGAAGCCCAGAGGAAAGCGCTCGGATTGGACCCTGACAATTCAAATGGTGGGAGCCGCTAATGGCTGGAAAAGGTGAATACGACGAGGCCACAGGTGTCCACACGACGGGTCACGTCTGGGATGGCGATCTCAAGGAACTGAACAAGCCGCTGCCGAAGTGGTGGCTTTACACGTTCTACGCCTGCATCGTCTGGGCCATCGGTTACCAGATCCTGTATCCGACCTGGCCGACCGCGGACGGCTATACGAAAGGCGTGCTGGGCTACAGCCAGCGTGCCACCGTGACCGCCGAAGTCGCGGCCGGCAAGGCGGCGCAGGGCGCGCTGCGCACGCAGCTCGAAAAGACGTCGTTCGCCGATGTGAAGAAGGATCCGGCGCTCTTGCAGTTCGCGACGGCTGGCGGCAAGGCCGTGTTCGCCGACAACTGTGCACCTTGCCATGGCCGTGGTGCGCAAGGCGGCGTTGGCTATCCCAACCTCAACGACGACGACTGGATCTGGGGTGGCAAGGTCGAGGACATCGAGCAGACCATCAAGCATGGCATCCGCTGGCCGCACGACAAGGACACGCGCGACAGCGCCATGCCGCGCTTCGGCCTCGACGGGCTGCTGGAACCCGCGCAGATCGCCGACACGGCTGAATACGTGATGTCGCTCTCGGGCGCCGCGACGGACAAGGCAGCAGCCGAACGCGGCAAGGCGATTTTCGCCGAGCAGTGCGTCACCTGTCATGGTGACGACGGCAAGGGCAACCAGGAACTCGGCGCGCCCAATCTGACGGATGCAATCTGGCTCTACGGCTCGACGAAGGCCGACATCGAGAAGAGCATCACCACGGGTCGCGGCGGCGCCATGCCGTCGTGGGCGGGACGCCTGGACCCGGTTACGATCAAGTCGCTCGCCATCTATGTGCACGCGCTCGGCGGCGGGCAGTAACCGCTGCCGGCCGATGGCGCCCGGCTACAACATGCGTTGCGCCGGTCGACGACTGGCGCAATGGCTCCCAGGGCGCGAGATCGCCACGGGACCGAAGAGGGCCGCAGGCTCTGCCCTGCGGGTTCCTGAACTCGAGATGCGGTGAGCCACACGATATGTCGACGGTCGAAGCCAAGAACCCATTCATCGACGATAGCCGGCCATCGTTAACCGAGGCCGCGCACGGCATCGAGAAGATCGACGTCGAAGCAGTCAATCGCAAAGGCGACCGCCAGCTCTACGCTGGTCGGAAGAAGGTCTATCCCAAGCTCGCGACAGGCTTCTATCGCAACATCAAGTGGATCGTCATGGCGGTGACGCTGGCGGTCTACTACCTGCTGCCGTGGCTGCGCTGGAACCGCGGGCCGGGCCTGCCGGATCAGGCGGTGCTGATCGACGTCGCCAACGGCCGCATCTTCTTCTTCGACATCGCCATCTGGCCGCAGGAGCTCTATCTGGTCACCGGCTTCCTGGTGCTCTCGGCACTGTCGCTGTTTCTGTTCACCGCCATCGCCGGACGTGTGTGGTGCGGCTACTTGTGCTGGCAGACCGTGTGGACCGATCTGATGGTCACCGTCGAGCGCTTCTGGCAGGGCGACCGCAACGCACGCATCCGCCTCGACAAGGAGCCGTGGGGCGCATCGAAGCTGTTCAAGAAGGCGATGACGCACATTTCTTGGCTCATCATCGCTGCGGCAACCGGTGGCGCCTTCATCCTCTACTTCCGCGACGCGCCGACGCTGGCCTCGGAGTTCTTCACCGGCCAGGCGCCGCTGCCGTCCTACCTGTTCTTCGCGCTGCTCTCCGGCTTCACCTATCTGCTGGGCGGTATCGCGCGTGAACAGGTGTGCATCTACATGTGCCCGTGGCCGCGCATCCAGGGCGCCATGATCGACGCCGACAGCCTGCTCGTCACCTATCGCGATTTCCGCGGCGAACCGCGCGGCCCGCTGCGCAAAAGCCAGGGCTGGGACAACCGCGGCGACTGCATCGACTGCAACGCCTGCGTCGCCGTGTGCCCGGTCGGCATCGACATCCGCGACGGCGGCCAGCTCGAATGCATCCAGTGCGCGCTGTGCATCGACGCCTGCAACGACATCATGAAGAAGGTCGGACGTCCGCCGAACCTGATCGCCTACGACACCTACCGCTCGATCGAATCGGAGAAGAAGGGCGGCAGCCTGAAGCTCAACATCCTCAGGCCGCGCACGATGCTCTATGCGGGACTGCTGGTTTTCGTCGGCGCCATCGTCGGCTACGCCTTGTTCTCCAAGACGACGCTCGAAATGAATGTCATCGCCGAGCGCAATCCGCTCTTC
>JBKBNR010000014.1:0-5029 GCA_046295315.1 Hyphomicrobiaceae bacterium | reverse complement strand
ATCCTCAACAAGCGCTACGAGACACGCACCTTCAAGCTGTCGATCGACGGGTTGCCGGGGGCCAAACTCGCCGTACTCGGAATGGAACAGGCCGCCGTGCCCGAGATCACCGTCGTGCCGGAGGATCTGCGGGAGGTCCGCGCCTACGTCACGGTTCCGAGAGCGGAACTCGGCAAGATCGGCGGTGACCAGGCCAACTTCCGCTTCCTCGCCACCGACGCGGCCGACGGCTTGCAGACCAGCCGCACGACCAACTTCCGCAAGCCATGAGGGCGCAAGACGCCGCCGACCCCGGCCACGGCGGCGCTTTGCCGGCATGAAACGGACTGATGTGGAGCAGCAATCGCTGTTACCATGACCGAACAGAGGAAGGAGCGCGCGGCGATGTCCAACCCGGCACGGCACTCTGCCCCAAATTACGGAACGCTACCCATGCAAAACGGCGGCATCAACGGGCGCCACGTCCTGTTCGCCATGATCGCGTTCTTCGGCGTCATCTTTGCGGTCAACGGCGTGTTTCTCTACTCGGCGCTGACCACACACACCGGCGTCGTCGCCAACGAGCCCTACCGCAAGGGGCTCCACTATAACGACCGCATCGCCGACGAGGCGGCGCAGGAAAAGCTCGGATGGCATCTCGATCTCGAGATTCCGCAGGGCGACGGGCTGGTGCGCGTCACGCTTGCCGATGCAGAGCAACGCAAAGTCGCAGGATTGGGGATAGCCGGCCGTATCAGCCGGCCGTCTACCGACGACTTCGACCAGAACCTGGTATTCGAGGAAGCCACCCCCGGCACCTATGTCGCTCGCATCGCAGCCCTCGCCGAGGGCACCTGGCAGGTCGAACTGAGCGCCGCTGTGATGAAGCCGGAAGGCGAGCGCGTCGTCTGGCGTCACAAGTCGCGCGTCTGGCAGAAGCCATGAGCGCATCGGCGCAAATCCGACCAATCGGCGCGGGTGCCGGCGGCGCTGCCGGGGCAGCCGCGCAGAACGACAACACGCCTCTGTCGGCGACATCGACACTTGTCGCCGACACCATGTATTGCGGCACCTGCATGGTGTCGATCGAGGACACGCTGCAGGCCTTGCCCGGCGTCACGTCGGCGCGCGTCAACCTGACGACCAAGCGCGTCACGGTCTCGCATGATCCGGCTCGCGCGAGCGTCGAGGACATGATCGGCGCGCTCGAGGCGGTCGGCTTCCCCGCAGCGGAGTTGATCGAGGGGCGCGAAGCCGAAGCCGACGCGCGCGACCGAGATTTTCTCAAACGCCTCGGTGTCGCCGGCTTCGCCGCCGCCAACGTCATGCTGCTGTCGGTCGCCGTGTGGGCTGGCCTCGCGAGCGACATGAGCGAGGGCATTCGAGCCCTGTTCCATTGGCTCTCCGCACTGATTGCGCTCCCCGCCATCGCCTACGCCGGCCAGCCTTTCTTCCGCTCGGCGCGTCAAGCGCTCAAGGGTGGCCGCCTCAATATGGATGTGCCTATTTCTCTTGGCGTCATTCTCGCGTCGGCGATGAGTTTGTTCCAGACCGTGCGCGGCACCGAGCATGTCTATTTCGATGCCGCCATCACGCTCCTGTTCTTCCTGCTGATCGGCCGGTATCTCGATCAAGCCATGCGCACGCGCGCCGCAGGAGCCGCCGCCAACCTGATGGGGCTCAAGGCCACGACGGCGGTGCGCATCGGCGACGACGGCACCAGCCAGCGCGTTTCGGCGCGGACGTTGAAGCCGGACGATCGCATCCTCGTCGCGGCCGGCGAGCGTATTCCCGCCGATGGCCGCGTCGAGGATGGCACCAGCGAGGTCGAGGAAAGCCTGATCACGGGCGAAAGTGTGCCGCGCGCCATCACCGTCGGGGCCAATGTCTATGCCGGCACCGTCAACGGCGGCGGCGCCCTCATCGTGCGCGCCACGGCGACGGATCAGAATACGCTGCTCGCCGAGATCGCGCGACTGATCGACGCCGCCGAGCAGGGCCGCGGCCGCTATGTGCGCCTCGCCGATCGGGCGGCGCGAATCTATGCGCCCGCCGTGCACATTCTCAGCCTCGGCACGCTGATCGTCTGGATGGCGCTCGGCAACGGCTGGGAAGCCTCGCTGACGACCGCCATTGCGGTGCTCATCATCACCTGCCCGTGCGCGCTGGCGCTGGCCGTGCCGGCCGTGCAGGTGGCGGCCACCAGCCGGCTGATGCGGCGCGGCGTGCTGATCAAGGCGCCGGATGGCCTCGAGCGCCTGTCGGAAGCCGATACGGTCGTGCTGGACAAGACCGGTACGTTGACCCTCGGCGAACCGGAGCTGGTCGGCGCGGACACGATTGATCGTCAGGTGCTCTCGGGGGCCGCGAGGCTTGCCGCAACGAGCCGCCATCCCTATTCGCGGGCGCTGGTCCGCGCTGCCGAACGGCGCGGCATCACGATCACGCCCGCCGAAGGCGTCGTCGAGGTTCCGGGGCGCGGACTGCGGTTGCCGCCGAGCGATGGCACGGCGGGGGTCGAACTGCGGCTCGGCTCACCCGAATTCGTGCTGGCGCGGCCGGCCTCTGCGGATACAGCATCGGCGGAAGCCTCGGTGCTGGCGTTCCGCGACGATACGGGCGTTACCACGCTCTTCCAGTTCGTCGACCGGTTGCGCCCGGACGCCGCCGAGGTCGTCGCCAAACTGAAGAGCGCCGGTTACAGCGTCGAGTTGCTGTCGGGCGACCGCCATAGCGCCGTCGCATCCGCCGCGAGGGCGACGGGCATCGACGTGTTCCATGCCGAGACCAGCCCCGCCGGAAAGCTCGCGCGCCTCGCCGCACTGACCGCATCGGGACGCAAGGTGCTGATGATCGGCGACGGCCTCAACGATGCGCCCGCACTCGCCGCCGGCCACGCCTCGATGTCGCCCGCCGGCGCCGCCGACATCAGCCAGATCACGGCGGATGCCATCTTCCAGGGGCAGGGCCTCTCGTCGGTACCGGAGGCGATCGCCGTTGCCATGGCGTCGCAGCGCATGGCGGTGCAGAACTTCGCCATCGCCATCGGCTACAACTTCGTCTTCGTGCCGCTGGCCATGCTCGGTCTCGTGACGCCGTTGATCGCGGCCATCGCCATGTCGGCGTCGTCCATCGCCGTGACAGCCAACGCCGTGCGGCTGAAGACCAAACGACTGGAGCTTGCCCGATGACCTCGCTCGCATGGCTCATCCCCGCAGCACTCGCGCTTGGTGGGTTGGGACTGGCTGCGTTCCTCTGGTCGCTGAAGTCGGGCCAGTTCGAGGATCTCGAGGGCGCCGGGTGGCGCGCCCTTGACGACCGGCCGCTCAACGAACCGCGAGACGCCGCGGGGACGGCGAAATCGAAGGACGGCACGACGTCCACGCCCGATTGATCCTCGCATGCTGCTCGCGTCGGCCGATGCGGGCCCGACTGGCGGATGGCAACACTCCCGGCATGTCCAGTGCCGGTAGTTTTGCTGAGCAAGCCTGGCATGCGGCGGTTTTACTTGCGGCGGTCGTCGAGCAGCACGAGATCCTCGAAGGCGTGCCATGTCGCGTGGCCGATCAGCGGGAACGCGACGACGAGCCCGAGAAACAACGTCAGGCCGCCGAGCACCATGAACCCGGCGATGAGGCCCGCCCACAGCAGCATGGGCCGCGGATTGGCGGCGACCGCGCGCACGCTGACGCGCATGGCGGTGACCACGTCGACATCCTTCACGAGCAACAGCGGCACCGAGACCGCGGCAACCGAGAACGTCGCGATGGCGAGCAGCGCGCCGGCCACGGTGCCGACGAACAGCAGCCCCAGCCCGTGCGGCGTGAACAGGATCATGTTCAGGAATTCGCTCGGCGGTGGAAACGCCCTACCGCCGGTGAACAGCATGAACAGCAGGAACGCGATCTGCATCCAGACGATGAAAATCAGGAACAGCGCCACGCCCATGAAGCCGAGTTGGCCCTCGGGCTTCAGCGCTCTCGCGATGATCGAACCGAAAGTCACCGGCACACCGCGCTCGATGTCGCGGCTGACCTCGTACAGTCCGACGGAAAACAGCGGGCCCACGATCATGAAGCCGCCGAACAGCGCCAGTATGATCGACTGGGCGCCCGACAGCGTCATGCCCCACAGCATCAAGGCGGCGATCACGGCGAAGGTCGCGCCATAGCTGAGACTGATGCCCGGGTAGGTCCAGGTGTCGCGCCAGCCCGCGGCCAGCCACTCCCATGGCTGATCGAATGGCACCCGGCGAATGCCGATCCCCGGCACGACTTCGCCCGCGAACTGGGCTTCGGAATCATCTGATGTCATTGCCGCGCTCATCGTGTGTTTCCCTGACCGACCCGTAACCCGCCGATGAACGGCCCTATTCCATGCAAGGCGGCGCCAAGCCCGACGCGACGGCGCCGCACGACGCGCCGCGTCACTGACCTTACAGGAGGGCCGTGGCGGACATGTTGACGACAATCAACACACCAGTGCCCGCAAACATGCAAGACCCTGCATGTGATCTCGGTCTGTCAACTCCCCCCGTGACGAGGGGTGCTGCGCCGCAACATGCGAATCTCTGGTAGGCTTCCTCGGGTATGACGGGGAGGGGAGACAGGCATGTCGGACACCGCCAGGGGAACGCTATCCGGGCCGGACTCCGTGGCGGGCGGCGTCACGCTGCGCCGATCGTTGTCGCTCTGGCATGCGCTGCTGTACGGCCTCGGCATCACCATCGGCGCCGGCATCTATGTGCTGATCGGGCCGATGGCCGCGGCGGCAGCCCACAGCGCTCCGTTCGCCATTCTATTCGCGGCGCTGCTGATGGCGCTGTCGGCGGCCTCGTTCGCGGAACTGGCGACGCGCATGCCGGTCGCGGCCGGCGAAGCGGCGTACGTCGCGGAAGGATTGCAGGTGCGCGCGCTCGGCACCGCCGTCGGCCTGCTGGTCGCCGCGATCAACATCACAACCTCGGCGACGATCAGCATCGGCAGCGCGGAATACATCCGTGTTTTCGTCGGCGCGCCGGAGGGGCTGGTCATCGCCGTCGTGGTCCTCG
>JBKBNR010000013.1:0-17591 GCA_046295315.1 Hyphomicrobiaceae bacterium | reverse complement strand
TCTTGTCGACGTTCTCCATACCTTCGATCACCTTGCCCCATGCGGTATACTGGCGATCGAGGAAGGTGGCGTCGTCGAAGCAGATGAAGAACTGGCTATTGGCGGAATTCGGATTGCTCGAGCGCGCCATCGAGCAGACGCCGCGCACATGCGGCTCGGCGTTGAACTCCGCGGCGAGATCCGGGTACTTGGAGCCACCTGTGCCGCGGCCCTGCGGACACCCCGTCTGCGCCATGAAGCCGTCGATGACGCGGTGGAAGACGATGCCGTCGTAGAAGCCTTCGCGCGCCAATTGCTTGATGCGCTCGACGTGCTTCGGCGCCAGATCGGGGCGCATGGCGATGACGACGCGGCCCTTGGTGGTTTCCACGACGAGCGTGTTCTCGGGGTCTTTGTAGGTGGTCATTGGATTTCCGTTCTGTTGTGATGTCCGCAGCCGAAGGCCGAGCCGTGATGCCTCATTTTGCATCCGCCAGCACATAGACCTTCAGCATCTTGTCGGGGTTCGACACTTCACCGCCGTCACCCTCGCCCTTCTTGACGTTGTCGACGTGCATCATGCCGTCCACCACCTGCCCCCAGACGGTGTACTTGCCGTTGAGGTGCGGCGTGTGGGTGAAGCAGATGAAAAACTGGCTGTTGGCGCTGTTGGGGCTGTTCGATCGCGCCGCGCCGAGGGTGCCGCGCTCGAACGGCGCGTTCGAGAATTCGGCCGGAAGGTCGGGGTACTTCGAGCCGCCGCGTCCGGTGCCGGTCGGATCGCCGGTCTGCGCCATGAAGCCCGCGATCACACGATGGAAGACGATGCCGTTGTAGAAGCCTTCGCGGGCCAGCGTCTTGACCCGTTCGACATGCTTCGGCGCCAGATCGGGCCGGAGCTTGATCGTCACCTTGCCGGTCTTCAACTCGATGACGAGGGTGTTCTCGGGATCGAGGCCGGCCGGCGGCGCGGCGAAGGACGGTGCGGCGAACGCGAGCACAGACAGCAGGGCGACGACGAAACCTTTAGCGAGACGCATGATGTCCTCTGGTGTTGTGGAACGGAGCGGAAAGCCTTCGCTGCGGGTGTTGGGCGATGCTTATGGCGATTTAGCGGCCTCGGGGCAAGCGCGGCGCGGCGCGGGGGCAGGGCAAGCCTAACGCGGCGTTCGGCTGGGGCGGTCATCATCCGCCGCACCTGAGAGATCGCCGTAGCGGCTGGCAAAGGCAGTCATCGCGGCGGGGAGGGCGTCGTGACCGGTCCTCATCCCCTGCCACGTCATGCTGAGGCCGTCGGCACCGAGCACCGCGTTGGCGTGCCGCGTCCAGCGCACCATCGGTTTGAGGCGGAGATTGCGCTCCTCGCCCGGGTGCAGCCCCAGGACGATGATCGGCTGGCCGTGATAGGCCGAGATGTCGATGCTGGCGATCGCCCGCCAAGGTCCAAGGTCGCCGGAGATGCGCGCCACGCGCAGGCCCGCGGCCGATAGGGTGAGGACCGGACGTAAGGCCGTGACGAGACGCCCCACGGCCGCCAGCAGCATGGCACCGAAGAAAGCGACGCTCAGATAGCCCCAGACATGCAAGTCCTCGACGGATCATCGCGCGATGGGTTCGTCCTCGCCGATCAGCCAAACCCCGGCTGCCACGAGCGCGGATGAACCGAGCACGTGGAGTATGAGCCTGCCCGGCACATAGCTGACGACCGGTGGTCGATGGGTGTCGAACTCGCCGCTCACATTCCTCCTGCCTTCGCTTTGGCCGCCAGTCGGCGCGCCACGGCGGGCGACACGAAGGGCGCGACATCGCCCCCCATCGCCGCGATCTGACGCACGAGGTTGGCCGCGATGTGGCGCACGGCGGGGCTGGCGGCGACGAACACCGTCTGGATCGACGGCGCCATGGCGCCGTTCATACCCGCCATCTGCATTTCGTAATCGAAATCCGTGCCGTCTCTGAGGCCGCGGAAAATAACCGTTGCATCGGCGGATCTGGCGGCGTCGACAGCCAGATTGTCGAAGGTCTGAATCTGGATGATCGTGCCGATGCGCTTGGCGATGGGCTTGGTTTCCTCGCCGAGCATCGCGACGCGCTCATCGGGTGTGAACATCGGCGTCTTGGCCGCGTGCACGCCGACGCCGATGACCAGTTTGTCGACCAGACGCGCGGCGCGCTCGATGACGTCGTGATGACCGAGGGTCACCGGATCGAAGGAGCCGGAATAGAAGCCGATGCGGTGAGGGGCGGCTTTGGGCATGCGAGGTCCTGTTGCTCGACGTCGTTCGATTGCGGGGCGTTCTGCTGCGGGGCCGGATTCTGCGCGTTCGGGCGAGGCGAGAGACACGGCATCCGCCGCTGAGACCCTACCGCCGAGACCCTGCCGCTCAGACCCTAACGCGCAGGACCGCTGTCCCGCAAACGCCGCATCGCGCGAACATGGCGCCGAACGCCGTTGCCCTCATCGACCGTGATGATAATCTGCGAAGATTGACGAGGAACCCGCACCATCATCGGGTGGGGAACGAACCGGGCGCCGCGCTCATGCGGCGCGACAGGTTCGGCGCAACGGGAGACGACGCCATGACGAAGTTTTCGCTCGACAGGCGCAGGGCGTTGCTGTTGCCCGCCTTCGGCGCCGCAGCATGGTCCGCATCGCGCGTCGGCGCAACGGCCGACCCGGCGTTGAAGATGACGGACGACGGCTTGCATCATCAGCCGTGGTTCGAGAACACGTTTCTCGATCTCAGGGAGGATCTCGCGGACGCCACCGCGAAAGGCAAACGGCTGGCGATCTTCTGGGAGCAGCGCGGCTGCCCCTATTGCGGCGAGATGCACAAGGTCAACCTCGGCAAGCCCGAGATCGCCGACTATATCCGCGACAACTTCTTCTCGCTGCAGTTGAACCTCTATGGCTCGCGCAAGGTGAAGGATTTCGACGGCAAGGAGTTCGAGGAGCGCAAGCTGGCACAGCGCTGGAAGGTCAACTTTACACCAACCGTCCAGTTCTTCCCCGACGATCCGGCCGCCGTCGAGGGCAAATCGGGGGGCGACGCGGAAGTCTGGCGGCTGCTCGGCTACTGGAAGCCGTTCCACTTCCTCAATACGTTCGTGTACGTCAAGACGAAGGGCTACGACAGCGAGCCGAACTTCCAGCACTGGCTGAACGAGTACCGCGAGAAACTGCGTGCCGAGGGCAAGGACGTCTCGCTTTGGTGAGGGGCGGGTGCGGCAAAGCCTGGCTGGCCAGCCGATGGCGATCGGCGCGAGCTGTGTCGGGATTGCCGATGAACGCCCGGCGCAGATCACGCGGGCGCCGGGTGGTGCCGACAGGCCTCGTGACCAGAATTCGACCGGCTTCGGCAGCGGTTTCGCCTCGCTTCTACTTCGCCAGCTCCGCGTCGAGTTTCTCGAACATGTAGGTCCACTTGGCCGTCTGCGTCTCGACGAGGCGGGTCATGCGGGCGCGCAATTCGGCAAGCAGGGCGCAATCCGGGGTGGCCGCGTCGGCCCCTTCCTGACCCAAGGTTGCGATCTCGTTGAGCAGGTCCGTGGACGCCTGATCGTACTCGGAGATTTTGTCGTCGGCGACGAGCGGCGCAGCACCTGTCATGAACTGATCGTGGGTCCACTGGCGCTTGTCCTTGAGGGCGCGCAGTTTGTCCTGGAAGGTCGGCCGGTTTTTCTGGTTGAGGTCGCGCAGTGCCGCCGCCGCGTCATCGACGACGGCCTCGAACTCGGCGCGCTGGCACGTCTCGGCTGCCGCCGACGACATCATCGCCCAGCCGAAACAGATCGCCGCCACCGCCGCCCGCAACACGTCCATTACCTCGCATTGACGCTGGTGGCAAACGTGGACCGGAAACACGGTCCAGTGCAAGCACCCCGCGGCCACACCGCCGGCTGAGGCGGGGAGAACACTTATCCCAGCTCGCGGCCGAATTTATTCGATTTCGGGAAACCGCGCGGCGCTGTCAGGCCGGTGCTGGCCCGCTGGCCGACCCAGTCCTTCAGGTCCTTCCAATCGAGCGTGAAGGTGCGGCCCGCGCCGTCGACCCAGGTGAGCCCGGCCGACTTGGCGAACACGCGCGCGTCAGAGAGCCCGCCGTCCTTCATGCGCATGAGAATGACGCCCTTGCCGCGTGTCATCTCGTTGACTTCGGCGAGCGGGAAAACGAGCATCCTCCGGTTTTCGCCGATGACCGCGACATGATCGCCCTCGACGGGAACGACGATGCGCGCCTCATCGGGATCGGTGACGTTGAGAACCTGCTTGCCCTTGCGGGTCGAGGCGACACACTCGCTCTCAGGCACCACGAAGCCATAGCCGCCGGTCGACGCGACCAGCAGTTTGCGCTCGCTCTGGTGCACGAAAGCGTCGACGATGTCGTGGTTCTGCTCGATGTCGATCATCAGCCGCACCGGCTCGCCGTGACCGCGCCCGCCGGGCAGTGCGTTGGCCTCGAGGGTGTAGAACTTGCCGTTGGTGGCGTAGAGCAAGATCTTGTCGGTCGTCTGCGCCTTGATGGCTCGTTTCAACGCGTCGCCCTGCTTGAAGTCGAGCTTGGCGAGATCGTCGTGGTGGCCCTTCAGCGCGCGGATCCACCCCTTTTCCGACAGCACGATCGTGATCGGCTCCTTTTCGATCAGCGCCGCGTCGAGATCGACGTCGATCACCGGCGCCTCGGCAAACTGCGAGCGGCGGCGGCCGAGCGCGGTTTTCTTGGAATAGCGCTCACGCGTGGCCTTCACTTCCTCGGCGATCTTCGCCCACTGGCGCTCGTCGGAGGCGATGAGTTCCCTGAGCTCGCGCAGTTCGGCCGAGAGCTTCTCGTGCTCGGCGCGAATCTCGACTTCCTCAAGCTTCGACAGGCTCTTCAGGCGCAGGTTGAGGATCGCGTCCGCCTGGACTTCGCTCAGTTCGAAGCGGGCGATCAGCTTCGCCTTCGGCTCGTCCTCGTAGCGGACGATGCGGATCACCTCGTCGATGTTGAGATATGCAATCAGGTAGCCGTCGAGCACTTCCAGGCGCCGCTCGATCTTCTCGCGGCGGAAGTTGGAGCGCCGCACCAGCACTTCGACGCGGTGTTCCAGCCATTGCTGCAGGACATCGCGCAAGCTCAGCACGTTCGGGATCTGCCCGGCCGACAGCACGTTCATGTTGAGGCCGAACTTGACCTCGAGATCGGTCAGCCGGAACAGGCTTTCCATCAGCAGCAGCGGATCGACGGTCCGCGCCTTCGGCACCAGCACGAGGCGGATTTCTTCCGCGCTCTCGTCGCGCACGTCGTCGAGCAGCGGCAGCTTTTTTTGTTCCAGCAGATCGGCGATCGCGGTGACGAGCTTCGCCTTTTCGACCTGATAGGGAACTTCGGTGATGACGATCTGATAGCCGCCGCGCCCGGTGTCCTCGCGCTCCCACTTGGCGCGGACGCGGAAACTGCCGCGCCCGGTGCGGTAGGCTTCGACGATCTGATCTCTGGTGTCGACGACGATGCCGCCGGTCGGGAAGTCTGGCCCCGGAATGAAATCGACGAGCTTCTCGATGCTCGCGCTCGGATGCTTGATGAGGTGCAGCAGCGCGGCGCACAACTCGTCGACATTGTGCGGCGGGATGTTCGTCGCCATGCCGACGGCGATGCCGGTCGAACCGTTGGCGAGCAGGTTCGGAAACGCCGCCGGCAGCACCACCGGCTCCTCGGTGACGTTGTCGAACGTGACGCGGAAATCGACCGTATTCTCGTCGATGCCGTCGAGGAGGTCGGCCGCCACTGCCGTCAGGCGCGCTTCGGTGTAGCGCATGGCGGCGGCGTTATCGCCGTCGACGTTGCCGAAGTTGCCCTGACCGTCGACGAGGGGATAGCGGACCGCGAAATCCTGCGCCATGCGCACCAGCGCATCGTAGATCGACTGGTCGCCGTGCGGATGGAACTTGCCGATCACGTCGCCGACGACGCGGGCGCTCTTCTTGTAGTTCTGGTCGGGATCGAGCCGCAGTTCGCGCATGGCGAACAGGATGCGCCGGTGCACGGGCTTCAGCCCGTCGCGCACATCGGGGAGGGCGCGGCCGACGATGGTCGACAGCGCATAGGCCAGATAGCGCTCTTCCAGCGCCTGGCGCAGGTTCACGGGCTCGATCGGGCCGCCTTTAGGCGGAAGATTCGGTTTGTCGCTCATGCGACACGGGTTAGCGCGGTCGCGAAACCGGCTCAAGTGCCGGGCGGGCACAGGGGGGCGACGGGCGCGGTATAACCCACAGATGGCTGGCGTCACGTCCCGGCGGGGACGGAGCGCGGCGGCCTATTTCCCGGCACAATCTGTCGCGATAGACTGCCGCAACCCAATTCACGGAGGACCATGGCCGCGCCCTTACCCGATATTCCACAGGTCGAGGCGGCGATCGTCGAGATGACGAACGCCTACCGGGTGGAGCAGCGGCTCGGTGCCGTGGCGCCGTCGCCGGCGCTCACGGCCGCCGCGCGCGCCTACGCACAGTATCTCGCCCGCACCAACACCTTCGCGCACGACGCCGACGGGCGGTCGCACTCCGACCGGGTGGCGGCGCAGGGCTATGACTTCTGCGAGGTTTCGGAAAATCTGGCCAGGAGTGTCGATTCGCGCGGGTTTGCCGCTCGCGATCTCGCGCGCACCACCGTCGAAGGCTGGCTGAACTCGCCCGGACATCGCCGCAACATCGAGGCCGCCAGCGTCACGGAAACCGGTGTCGCGGTGGCGCAGGTGCCCGACCAACATCCCAAGTACGTCGCGGTGCAGTTGTTCGCGCGGCCTCGCGCGCTCGCCTACGATGTGCAGATCGCCAACGCGACGAAGGCCGTCGTCGTCTACTCGCTCGCCGGCCGCCAGCACGACCTGGCACCGCACATGGCCGCGACCCACACGCTGTGCGCGCCCTCCGATGTGGCGTTCGAACGGTCGGGGAACGGTGCACGCGCGGTGCCGCTGTCGCTGCGCTATTCGACCTCGGCGGGCCAGGTGTTTGTCGTCGAGCCGGGCAGCGACGGCAAGCCGACGGTCAAGATCGACAAGAAGCGCAGCGTCAACATCAGATAGCGGCGGCGTGCGGCCCGCCCGCCAGCAGGCCCTCCAGCCGCAAGCGCTGTTCGGGTGGCGCAAGGCCGCGCGGCGTGTAGATTCGCGCTTCGAGGAAATAGCGCGTCAGGCGCAGCCCCGCTGCGACATCCGCCGGGGTGACGCCGCCGCGCGCTCCCTTGACCAGAAAGCCCGGCAGAGGGAGCAGCTTGTCGCGATAGGGCTCGCCGGCGGAGGCGGACACCGCGCGCCCCGTTCGCGGCGAGACGTAGATCAACTGATCGTTGCTCCCGGTCGCGGCGCACGCCGTCAGATCGAGGCCGAAACCGAGTTCCGCGAGCAGCGCCACCTCCCAGCGGACGAGCAGCGCCGGCCAAACCGTCTCGTCGTCCATGAAGGCGAGCACGAACATGGTGATTTCGTACAGCGACGGGTGGGGATCGCGCTCCGGCAGCAGCCGCAAGTGCGCCGCGATCGACGTCAGCGCGGCGAGCGTCGCGGCGTCGTCCATGGCGGCGGCCGCATGCGCCGCGCGAAGCTCGACGCCGATGTGGCCGAGCTGGTCGGCGAGCCGGCCTGTCCACGTCGCGTCGACGTGATTGCCGATCTGCAGCACGGGGCGGCTCTTGCGCGAGCGGCCGCCATGCACCAGCCCAAGGTGGCGCCCGTGGGAGCGTGTGAAAAGTTCGACGACGGATGCGGTCTCGCCGTGCGGGCGAACCGATATGACGAGGCCCTCATCGCTCCAGTTCATCGTCCGTCAAACCTCGATGATGCCCTTGCCGACAGCGGGGGCGGGACGTGCCGGCCGTGGCCGTGCTCGTGGGTTCTGCTTGACAGTGCAGGGCGCCGCATAGGCCGCGCAACGATGCGTGTTGCTGACGGTCGGCTTGCAGGCCAGCCGTTTTTCGGTGGCGATGCGCCAGTTCTCGTAGGGTTTGCCGAGCGGGGCGACGCGGCGCTTCCAGGCGTCCAGCGCCATGCGGCGGGCGTCCACTTCGCGCGCCGCCTCCACCACGTCACCGAGCACCGGCGGTTTGCAATCGCGTACGGCGGCCGTCGCGGGGGAGGCAGCGGCTGCAGCGAACGCCGCGCCGACGAGCGCGAGGCGAGCCAACAGCGTCCGTGCGACGTGCATCGTCACCGCATCTTTCAGCAAGCCGGTCATCCTTCGGGGAAATCGAGTCCCATTTCGCGATAGCGCTCGGGATCGTTCTTCCAGTTGTCGCGGACCTTGACGAACAGGAACAGGTGCACCTCGCGGTCGAGAATGCCCCTGAGATCGGCGCGCGCCTCGAGCGAGATCTGCTTGATGGTGCGCCCACCCTTGCCGAGTACGATGCTTTTCTGGCTGTCGCGCTCGACGAAGATCGTCTGCTCGATGCGGACGTCGCCACTTTTCAGGTCCTTCCACGATGTCGTCTCGACGGTGGCGGCATACGGCACTTCGTCGTGCACGTACTTGTAGAGCTTTTCGCGCGTCACCTCCGCCGCCAGCAGCCGCATCGGCGCGTCTGAAACATCGTCCTCCGGGTAGTGCCACGGCCCCTCGCGCACGACGCCCGCCAGATGCGCCGCGACATCGGCCACGCCCGAGCCGTTCTCGGCCGAAATCATGAACGTTCGTGAGAACTCGGTCGCCGCGTTGATACGCGTCGCCAGCGCCAGCAGCGCCGACTTGTCGGTGACCCGATCGACCTTGTTGAGCACCAGGATGCGCGGCATCGAAACCGCTTTCAGCCGTTCCAGGATGCGTTCGGTCGTCTCGTCGAGACCCTTCGCCGCGTCGACCACGAGGGCGACGATGTCGGCATCGCCGGCGCCGCCCCACGCCGCTTCCACCATGGCGCGGTCGAGCCGCTTCTTGGGATCGAAGATGCCGGGCGTATCGATGAACACGAGTTGGCTGGCGCCGACGATGGCGATGCCGCGCACGGGGACGCGCGTCGTCTGCACCTTGTGGCTGACGATCGACACCTTGGCGCCGACCAGGCGGTTGACCAGGGTCGATTTGCCGGCGTTCGGCGCTCCGATGACGGCAACGAAGCCGCACCGTGTCGGCGCGGCGCCAGACGGTCCGGCGGCATCTGTCGTGCCGCGGTGCTCGGCGTCGCTCTCGCTCACGTGCTCTCGCTCCAGACGCCTTCACGTTTCAGCATCAGCGCCGCCGCCGACTGTTCGGCAGCGCGCTTCGAACTGCCCTCGCCGAGCGCCACCTCGCGACCCTTGATCCGCACCTCGGCGACGAACCGTGGCGCATGGTCGGGCCCGCTGCGCGACAGCTCGACATACTCGGGCAGCGCAAGGCCTTGCCCCTGCGCCCATTCCTGCAGCTCCGATTTGGCATCGCGCGATGCCTTGGGGCTCTGGTTCATGTGCGGTGCCCACAGCCGCAGGACGACATTGCGCGCCACATCGTAGCCGGCCTCGATGAACACGGCCCCCAGCAGCGCCTCCACGGCGTCGGCCAGGATCGTCTCCTTGTCGCGACCGCCGCTATCGGCCTCGCTCTCGGACAGTATCAGGCTGCGGCCGAGTTCGATGCGGCGGGCCACGGCAGCGCAGGTTTGGCCGCGCACCATACGGTTGAACCGGGCCGCCAGTTCGCCCTCGCGAGCTTCCGGATAAGACTGGCTCAGCGCTTCGGCCATGGCAAGGCCGAGGACGCGGTCGCCGACGAACTCGAGGCGTTCGTTGTCGGCGCGCTGGGCGCCGCTGTTGCCGCGGACGCTGGCGTGGGTCAACGCGCGCTCGACCAGTTCACGGCTCTTGAATGTGTAGCCGATGGAACTCTCGAGGGCCGTCAGTTGAGCAGGCTTTCGCGCCATTATCGTTGTCTGACTATCAACGGACGATTTTGAAGAAGCGCTCCCAGCGGATGTCGAACGGCCAGCGCCATGGCGCGAATATACTGAACGCCCCCGGCTCGTCGGTCGCGGCGGAGAAGAAAATGATGTCGGCGCGGCCGACGAAGTTCTCGAGCGGCACATATCCGACGCCCCACTGGGCGCGGCTGTCGGTCGAGTTGTCGCGGTTGTCGCCCATCATGAAATAGTGGCCGGCCGGCACTGTGTATGGTCCGACATTGTCGAACGGGCCGTTCGCTTCGCTGTCGAGCACCGCGTAGGTGACGCCATTCGGCAGCGTTTCCTTATAGCGGGCGATGTTGCGGGGCGGGCCGCCGTCCTCGCGTGTCTTGAAGCTGCCATCGCGGACGCGCGGCACTTCCTTGCCGTTGATGAACACCACGCCGCCCCTGACGATGATCTCGTCGCCCGGCAAACCGATGACGCGCTTGATGTAATCGGTGGAATTGTCGCGCGGCAGCTTGAACACGGCCACGTCGCCGCGCTCGGGCGTACCGGAGAAAATGCGCCCGTCGAACAGTTTGAAGCTCGACGTGAACGAGTAGGACGAATACCCGTAGGACAACTTCGAGACGAAGAGATAGTCTCCGACCAGCAGCGTCTCCTTCATCGAACCCGAAGGAATCGAAAACGGCTGGAAGAAAAACAGGCGCACGACCATAGCGATGGCCAGCGCCTCGACGATGATCTTGGCGGTATCCCACCAGCCGCTCTGGCGGAGCTTGTCGATGTTCATTCCGAAACTCTGCGCTTGACCCCGAGAAATGGGCCACGAAGAGCCCCGTCGTTGATCCGCTGGACCGCTGGCCGACAAACCTATGAACCGCCAGCCGATCCGGCGACGGCACCATCGACGCTGCCGTCCGCTATAGCGAGTTCGCCCCGGCGACGCAATGAATCCGCTGGGGCCGCGACCATTACCCCTTGCCGCGCGTGACCGTGTCGCCATGGCGCGCGTTGGCTTCGAGAAATGCGACGATCTCCCCCGCGACATCGACGCCGGTCGACGTTTCGACACCTTCGAGCCCAGGCGAGGAGTTGACCTCCATGACCATCGGCCCGCGGCTGGAGCGCAGCATATCGACACCGCAGACGTTGAGGCCGATGGCCGCCGCGGCCTTGACCGCCGCTTCCTCCTCGTCGCCGGTGATCGGCGTCGGCTCCGCCCGTCCGCCGCGGTGCAGGTTGGAGCGGAATTCGCCCGACTGGCCGATGCGCTTCATCGCCGCCACGACGCGACCACCGACCACGAACGCGCGCACGTCCGTCGCCTCGCTTTCGCGGATGAACTCCTGCACCAGGATGTCGACGTTGGCGGCCGAGAACGCTTCGATCACGGAACGCGCCGAGGCATCCGTTTCGGCGAGAACCACGCCCATGCCCTGGGTGCCCTCGAGCAGTTTGATGACGACCGGGGCGCCGCCGACCTCGCGCAGCACTTCCTCGGCCTTGCGCGGCCCATGGGCGAAGGCGGTGACCGGCATCCCGACACCGGCGCGGGCCAAAATCTGCAGAGCGCGGAGTTTGTCGCGCGAGCGGCCGATCGCGACGCTTTCGTTGAGGGGGTAGACGCCCTGCATCTCGAACTGGCGCAGCACCGCGAGACCGTAGTGGGTGATCGAGGCGCCGATGCGCGGTATGACGGCGTCGTACAGCGGCACGTCGCTGCCGCCATAGCGCAGCTTCGGCCGGTTCGACGTGATGTTCATGTGCAACTGAAGCGTGTTCAGAATGTCGATCTGGTGACCAGCGCGCTCGGCGGCCGCCACGATGCGCCGGTGGGAGTAGAGGCCCGGGTTGCGGGCGAGCATGACGAAGCGCATAGGGCGTGACCTGCCGGGAGTTCGTTGAGCGGCCAGCATATGGCCCCGTCGTGCGGCCGGCGCAATCGGTCTGAGCTCCGCAACATCGTGGTGCTGAGGGAGTTCATGCTGCTCGCCGTCCGTTGATGCAGCACTGCAACGCGCCCCGGTTCCGCCGGGGCAGGGGGGCGGGTCGAAATCGTCAGCGCTTATGGGGGTGTGCCTAAATCGGCGGCGATCACTGATTTTCCAGTGCGCCGATCTGCGTTGCCGCCGGGCTCTCATCCACCGATTCGCGGCGGGCGCGAGACACCTGCACGCCAGAGGTCCGCAACCGTTCAAGGTAGCTGACATTGGCGGCAGCGAGTGGTTTCGGCAGCGCCGCCTCGCTCACCTTGCGCGCCTCGTCGATGTTTCCGCTGAGGCCGAGAATGAGCGCCAGATTCTGTTTGGCGCGTTCGCCGTCGGTGCGCGCCGCGGCGGCCCGCCGCAACAGCGGCTCGGCCTCCTTGTGGCGGCCTTCGAGCGCCAGCGCCAGCGCCATGTTGTTCAGTATGGATGGGTGGTTGGGTGCCAGCTTCTGCGCCTCGTCGAAGGCCGCCGCCGCGGCCTTGAAGTCGCCAGCCGCCGCATGCGCCGAGCCAAGGGCGGATTTGATGCGCCAGTCGGGCGCCTTCTTGTCGTCGGCTTGCTTCAGCAGCCGACGTGCGTCTTCGATGCGGCCGAGTTCGAGCGCCAGCAGCCCGCGCTCGCGGGTGATCGACGTGTCGGCTTTCGCCTGGCGCGCCGCCTCGTCGAGAACGGCCAAGGCGCCCGGCTTGTCGCCGCCGGCGCGAAGCTCCCGGGCCTTGGCAATCGCCGGGTGGAGGTTGTCCGCCGATTTCTCTGCGTCTGCCTTGTCCGACGCAACGGCCGGCAGGCTCGCGGTTTCGACCCGCTCTGAAGCGGCACTGGCAGTGTCTTCGCCGTTGGCCAGCATCGGCAACTCCAGATCGGTCCCGGCGCAGCCGCCCAGCATCGCCGAGGCGGCAACCGCGATCACAACGGCGATCGGCGCGCGGCGGGGAACGAGAGCGGTGTCTGACATGACGCCTCCTTGCGACGACGGTACGCGTGCCGGCGGGTGACGTGCCGCAGGCGTGAGCAGTTCGATCGATTGATGAATGAGACGCGGACAAGCGACGCTGGGACTGGCGACCTCACGCGGGAGGTCGCGGCGCAGAACGGAGAGATGTAGGCCAGCCCGACGCTGCGTTCCGAAACCGCTGGCACGGGGAACAGGTAGCAGTAGACGCGGTCCGATGCGCTGCTCGGCGGCGGGGCGATGCAACTCGTCCACGTTATCCCCAGAGCCGTCCGAATGCGGATGAGTGGTGCCTGTCAGATGGCGAGGTGATCGAGGGCGGCGTGCAGTGCGGCGTCCGGTGACGCCGAGGCGTCGATCCGGAACCAGGAGACGGCGCCGGTATCGCTCGACGACTGCCGCTCGACCACGGCGACGGTGGCGTCCGAGGCATCACCTGATCGCGCCGCGACACGGCGGCGCAGGACCTCCAGCGGCGCATCGAGCCACAGTCCGGCGAAGGGCACGCCAGCGCTCGCCGCTACGCGCTCCAGATCGGCACGTTCGCTCGGGCTGGCGAACACCGCGTCGACGACGACGCTATGGCTGGCGGCAAGCGCTGCCGCCGCACGTTCGGCGAGCCGCCCGTAGACGATGGCGGAACTTTCGCGCGTGTAGCTTTCGGGTGGTAGCCGCTCGGTCTCGGTGACGCCCGCCAGGGCCTTGCGCTCGAGGTCGGATCTGAGATGCAACGCCCCCGGCGGCGCGCCGAGGCGCGGCGCGAGACGTGCCGCCAGTGTCGACTTGCCGCTCCCCGAGAGTCCTCCGACGGCCACCAGCCGCGCTGGCCGGGGCAGCAGGTAATCGTTCGCCCGCGCCAGATAGCGCTGCACATCGTGCGATGGTGGTGCCGCGTCGGCGCGGTCTGCTGCGGCGACGCGGGAGCGGTCGGCCGACACCACGGCGCGGATGCCGGCGCGCATTGCGAGAAACAGCGGCAAGGCGGCGAGCCCGCCTAGATCAGCCGTCGTGCCGCCGCGCCACAGATAGCGATTGAGCACGACGTTGGCGGCGTCGGTGGCGCCTGCGACGTCGAGGTCCATGAGCAGGAACGCCAGATCGTAGAGCACGTCGATGGTCGCGAACTCGTCGTTGAACTCGATGGCGTCGAACGGCATGGGCCTGCCCTGCGACATCACGATGTTGGCGAGGTGCAGATCGCCGTGACACCGTCTGATCTTCCCGTCGCGGCCGCGTTGCCGAAGCAGATCGGCGGATCGCTCGAGCGCGGCGCGAGCACGTGTTGCAAACCGGTGCGCGTCGTCAGCGATTGTGGAAGCGGTCAACGGTCGCGTCAGTGCCTCGTCGATACAGGCTATGATGGCTTCGGCCTTGGCGACCGGATCGGTTGCCCTGCGCACTTCGGCGCGGGCATGCATGTCGAACACGACATCGCCGAGCGACTTGGCGAGCGTCGGGCCGACCGCGCCATTGGCCGTGAGCGACGACAACAGATCGGCCTGACGGAAGGCACGCATCTCGACCGCCCATTCGATGGTCGTACCGGGGCCGCCGATCGCCAACTGTCCATCAGGGCGCTCGATGATGGGCACGACACCGAGATAGAGGTCGGCGGCGGCGTTGCGGTTGACTTCGATCTCGTTCAAGCAGGCGGTGCGGCGGCGCTCCAGCGTCGAGAAATCGAGATAGGGCAACTGAACGGCGCGCTTGATTTTCAGCGCCCGCTTGGCGCCGACGAATACGATGGCCGCATGGGTGTGAAATACCTCGGGCTCACCGGCGCCGATGACGCCATCGCGGGAGAGGTACTGCACGACACGGCGTTGCCGGGTGCTCGGGGACAAAGACTCCGATGGCGGTCTGTTCATCGCCGCTACCGTCCGTGGGGGCTCGTGTGAGTTGGTCGATACCGGTGCTGCGCAACAGACGACCACGACGCGATGGGGCCGACGCGTCGGTCGGCTCAGCACACGGTCGGCTGACACAGCCGGAGTGTGAATTTTTCATGTTCGCGGCTGCGCGAGAAGTCATACTCGCGTCCGTCGAGGCAGCGCGCCCGTCCCTCCGTCGAGGTCTGCTCGCCGACCTTCACGTCACGCGAGAACAGGACCTTGTCGAGATCGCATTTGTGCGCGTCGCGAAGCTGGATGGACAGAATGGTCTGCCATTGCGGTGCTGCCGCCTTGTCCTCGGCGAGGGCGTTCCCTGTGCTCGCCGCAGCGGCACCGAAGCACAGGGCGGTCACCACCGCGCCCATTCCGAGATGCCGGAACGAAGGACGGACCCGGACGACAAAAATGCGATTTATCGCTGGCATATTCACTCCTCGACGTGATGACGAAAAGTCGAAGCGACGGCCGCCGGATGAGGTCCCGGTTGCTGCGACGAGCCGCGCCCGCGATCGTCGCAAGCCGACAGATCGACCGCTCTCGCAGTCGACAATGGTTGCGCCGGCGGTCGCCAACCTTGACGCGGGTCAAGGCTCTGCCATTGCTGGACATGGAAATGTCGTAACGCGCTGCCGCCTCGGCGGACGCTTGCGCAAACAACAGGAGCGGCCGACGTGAAAACGATGCTCGTCCATCTCAACGATCCGCGCCGCGCCAGTCTGCTGCTGGCCCCCGCGTTAACGCTCGCCGCGCGCTTCGAAAGTCATGTCGTCGGGCTGCACGTCTATGGCGGGCTGCCGCCGCTGGCGGCCGGGGGCGTGCCCTATGGGGCCGACGTCGTCGAGGCCGTCATCGAATCTGAAAAGCGCGAGGCCAGCGCGTTGAAAACCATCTTCGAGCACGCCACGTCAGGGCTGCCGCTGGTCGCCGAATGGGTCAGTGAAAAGACCCCCTATCCGGACCTTGCTCAGTTCGTCATGCAACGCGGCCGCTGTTGTGATCTCATCGTCGCCAGTCAATCGGATGCGACGTGGGACATGGCGCCGGTGCTCGATTTCCCCGAGCGGCTCGCCATCGAAAGCGGCAGACCGGTGATGATCGTGCCGTCGGCGGGGCGCTTCGACGCCGTCGGCCGCGTCGTCGCTGTCGCCTGGAACGGCAGCCGCGAGTCGGCGCGCGCCGCGGTCGATGCGCAGCCGCTGCTGCGGGCGTCCGACGCCGTCGCGATAATAGTGGTCGGCGCGGTGCCGTCCGACGAGCGGATGATGCAGGGTGCGCGCGAACTGGCGGCGTCGCTCGTCCGCTACGGCATCAAGGTATCCGTCAACGAGGTGGCCCGGGATCGCTTCGGCATCGGGGAAGCGTTGCTCGAGGGTGCGGCGAGCGTCGGCGCCGACCTGCTGGTGATGGGCGGCTACGGGCACTCGCGGTTCCGCGAGTTGATCTTCGGCGGCGCGACGCGCTACGTGCTGCACAACCTGTCCATGCCGGTGCTGCTGTCGCATTGACGCGACGTCACCCGGGACCACTGCGCCAGCCGAAAGCTGGCCGACGAGGGATGAAGCGATGACTACCAAAAGTTCCGCGAATACGACGTTGAAGCGCGTGCGGCTGGAGCTCGCGCGCGACCACGATCATCCCGGCGGCAGCCAGCACCACGGCTATGATTTCATCGCGCCGATCGACGACAGCGGGCATATCGATGCCGAGGGCTGGAAACGCCTGCGCGACCGCTGCCGGGTGAAACGCTTCTGGGCAGGGGAGGCCGATCAGGTCGGGCACATCGTGCGCAAGCCGGGCGGCTCCTGGGCGTTCCACTACGACATCCATGGGGCGCCGGACGCTGACGAGAGCGGCTACCGCTTCGATTCCCACGCGTTCAAGCTCGGCGAGTACGTGTCGATCCGCGAGCAGGACGGCGTGCTGCGCACATTCCGCGTCACGTCGGTCATGGAGACGGACTAGGCGAACGGCCTGCGTCACGGCGGCCGGTCTCGACTACAGCGCGATGTCGACGGCGAGAAACGCCAGCGTGGCGATGAACCCCGCCACCGGCACGGCCATCGGTGTGGCGAAGATGCCAGCGGGCGGTGACGGCTCGCGCCACTTGATCGCGACCAGCGCCAGGTTCACCGAGCCGAACATCACGAGCGTCATCTGCGACGAGATATCGGCCAGGCCCTCGAGTGGTACGGCGAGCGCCAGCACCAGTACCACCGCGGTGATGAGCGCCGTTCCCATCAGCGGGGTGCGGGTCAACGGACTGATGCGGGCGAACACCTCCGGAAAATCGCCACGCTTGGCCATGCCATAGCAAATGCGCGCCGCGAGAATGATGCTGGCGATGATGCCGTTCAGCGTCGCGACGATGGCGATGGCCGCCATGACGGTCGGCGGCCAGCCCGTCAGCTTCTCGAAAACACTGGCGAGGGGGGCTTTCGTCGCACCGAGCGTTTCCGGGCCGAGGGCGGCGAGCGACACCCACATCACGGCTATATAGAGAACTGTCGTGATGGCGAGCGTCAGCAATATCGCACGCGGCAGGTCGCGGCGCGGTTGGCGCATTTCCTCGGCCAGATTGACGATGCCCTCGAAGCCAATGAAGGCGAACACGGCGAGCATGCCGGCGCTGACGATACCCACCCAGATGGCCGGTGATGTGAGCGGCGGCACGATGTCGGCAATGCGCTCGACCGCAGCCGGCTCGTAGGCGAAGCCGACGGCGGCGATGAAGAGCAGACCGCCGACCTCGACCATCGTCATGATGCCGGCGAAGGTGATCGATTCGACGATGCCCCAGGCGGCGATGGCGCCCATGGCGAGCAGGCTGCGAAGCCGCAGGGTGTTCAGAGACATGCAGTCCTCCCGGGACGCGCGCGCGGGTGCGCGGCGCCGCTTCTTTCGCTTTGCTGTGAGCGGGCGC
>JBKBNR010000012.1:9196-17701 GCA_046295315.1 Hyphomicrobiaceae bacterium | reverse complement strand
ACGGTGAGCGGCTGTGGTCCTTTTATCTTGCGCGCTATCGCCAGCGCCTCTGCCATGTCGATCCGCCAGGCGAACGGCTCGCCTCGCGCAATGCGTTCGGCCGCCACCGGGCTACCAGCCGGCGCGCGACGCCGGGATAGATCGGCGCGCCGTCGGGGTCGCTCGGCCAAGCGCCGCCTGCTGCCTCCAACGCAGCGACCGCTGAATTGATCTCGCCGCGCGTCGCCGGACACGGATACAGCAGCCCCATGTGGCGCAGTCGCGCGGCGGCGCGCTGGTACTCTGCAAACTGCCGCGACTGGCGCAACACCGGCTCTTCCCACGAGAGGCCGAGCCATGTCAGGTCCTCGAAGATCTGCGCGACATACTCTTCACGGGTCCGGGAGATGTCGATGTCTTCGATGCGCACCAGGAACCGCCCGCCTGAGCGGCGCGCCAACCCGTATCCGGTCAACGCCGACAAGGCGTGGCCGAGATGCAGATCGCCGTTCGGGCTCGGCGCAAACCTGGTCGCAAACATGCCGTACTCCAGTTCCGGCAGTCGCCCGCCATCGGGACGAGGGATGGGGCAACGGTCAGAACTATAACCAACACGCCCCGGTTCACGTTTCCAGCGCAGCTTTGCACCTGGCGTTGGGATGAGCGGCACTGAGCAAGCGGGGACGAACTTCGGGTGCGCCGAACGAGCGACCGATGGCGTTCAGCAGCCCGCGCTGCCACCCCGGCTCGGCACGTAAGTCGGCGCGATGCGTTCCACGATGCGGTCGTAACGTCGGCGCTCGGCAACCGGGTAGATCATCGCCCAGCTGGTGATGCGCCGCCCGCCGCATGTGAAGTCGACGCGCTCGTAGAACATCTTGCCGTCGCGCTCGCCAGAGACCACGAACCAGGTCTTGCGCACCGGTGCATAGTCGAGCTTGGCCCCGAGATAGCTGCGTTCCAGCACCACTTTGCGATAATCGCCGAGGCTGGCGTCGTCCTCGTTTTCAAAAGCACCGATCAGAAGGCGCGCGCTGCCATCCGCGTTGCGCAGGGCGAGGCCGTCGTCGAGATTGGCCGCGGGATCGATGGCGAAGATATCGGCAGGAAAAGACAGGCGGAATTGCAGTCGCGGATGCGTGTAGTTTTGCCATGCCGCACCGTCGACCGTGCCGGGCGCCGCGGCGGCAACGGTGGCCACGATGGAGGGGATCAGCGTCGACGTGATCAGGATGCGAATGCGCCGAAGCATGCCGATCTCCTCGCAAGGCCGAATGCCCGGTGACGATGTTGTCCGCCACCGCGCCGTTGTCCCTCGCGGGAAATGTAGCATGCGCGTCAGGGGATGAAAGGTCGAACACGATGGCGAGCGCGCGGCGCCGTAAATCCCTATCGATCGAAACGACCGCCGATATTCGGCGCGGCACGACATACCTGCGCGGCGCCTGTCCCGTCCTGCGCAGGATGCATGACCGCACGGGCGACCCGCCACTGCGCCGCTACGAGGCCGGGTTCAGCGGTCTCGCCCGCATCGTCGTCGGCCAGCAGCTCTCGATTGCCAGCGCTGCAGCCATCTGGTCGCGTCTCGAAACCTCGCTGGCGAACGTCACACCCGCCCGGCTGTTGGCGATGCCGAACGACGAGTTGAAGGCCGTCGGATTGAGCGCCGCGAAGATCAGGACTCTCGTCGCGCTGGCCGAGGCCATCGAGGCCGGCAAGCTCGATCTCGCGGCGCTCCGCACGGCGGACGACGCCGACGTATCCAAAGCCCTGGTCGCGATTCCCGGCATCGGTGCGTGGACCGCCGACATCTACGCGATGTTCTGCCTCGGACGGCGCGACGCCTGGGCGGCAGGCGATCTGGCGCTACAGGTCGGCGTCGCGAGGGCGTTCGATCGCGGCCCCCGGGTCAGCGCCGCAGAGCTCGTCGTGATCGCCGAACGCTGGCGGCCCTGGCGCGGCGTGGCGGCGCGCCTGATCTGGGCCGACTACGCCCGCCCGCCTGATGCCGCAGCGCCACAAAGGCCGTGAGAGATGCTGAGCCCGATCAGCGAAAGTCGATGAAAACAAAGGCTTTCAGCGGCGTTCGACGGGTGCTTCACAGACGTGTCACGTAGGGCTAGTATCCCGCTCGCTGATCGTGGTTTGCAGCCACCGATTCTTCGACGGGAACCGACAGGAAGCAGAAACGTGGACTCTCACGCTGCTATGCCGGACACGTTTCCGGCCTTGGTCCTGAATGCCGACTTCCGACCCCTGAGCTACTACCCTTTGTCGCTCTGGAGCTGGCAGGAAGCGGTGAAGGCCGTATTCCTGGATCGTGTCAATATCGTCTCCGAATATGATCGCTTCGTTCACAGTCCCACCCTCGAAATCAGGCTGCCGAGCGTTGTTTCCCTGAAAACCTATGTGAAGCCCGCACTTTATCCGGCGTTCACGCGGTTCAACGTGTTCCTGCGCGATCGCTTCACCTGCCAATACTGTGGCTGCCGCGACGATCTGACGTTCGATCACGTCGTTCCGCGCTCGAAAGGCGGGATGACGCGCTGGGACAACGTCGTCACGGCGTGCGCGCCCTGCAATCTTGCCAAGGGCAACAAGATGCCGCGTGAGGCCGGCATGGTGCCGATGCAATCACCGGATCGACCGACCGTCTTCGAGCTGCATCGCAACGGCCGGCAGTTCCCGCCGAACTACCTGCACGACAGCTGGCTCGACTATTTGTATTGGGATACCGAACTGGAACCTTGAGCGGGCACGGTCTGCGCCGGCGACTGTTCAGGCGCTCTCGTCCGCAACGACTTCAACGCACAGTCGGATCGGCGTAGCACTTACGCATGTATTCGCAGCGGTGGGAGCCGGCGAGGTGCATGGCGCTGCCCTTCGACGGCGCTATGAAACTACACACTTCTTCCAGACCCTCGGGCGTCAGCCAGCCCTGGCGGCGTCCGCGCTGCACGGCGAAGCAATCCGCTGTTTCTTCATCGGGGCCTCGGAACTGGTGCCCGCATTCGTGGGCGTAGATCCACATCTTGACGGGCGTCGAGACGCGCGCCATGAGGCGCGGGTTGAGGATCAGGAAACCCGGATAGGCGGCGGCGTAATCGTCCAGCTTGTTGTCGAGCACCGTCGGGCGATGGCCGCAGATCTGCTGGTGGCCGTCGAGCTTCAGGGCTCCGGGATCGACGATCGAAGCGTCGCCACCGACGTGATCCACATATTCGCTGGGCGTCGGCGGCCCTTCGGCGTGCGCCAGGGTAGCTGGAAAAAAGGCTAGTAGCGCAGCAGTTGCAGCAGAGATGAGCCGCCGGAGAGTGTTTTCGATCGCTGTCGTCATCAACTGAACGTCCTGATCGCCGTCGAATTCCGCTTTCCGGTCACGCGGCACCACCACGAGTCCGTCGATGTCTAAAACACAAAGAGATGAGCAGCAGGCTAACGGACAATGCCAGCGGCTGTTCCACCTCAGCGGCTTTATGATCGTCGAGCCGGTGCGGCTGCGACAGACCAAGCTCCCAAGCGCCCGGCCCGCCTCGACTGCGCGTGTGCTCCGAGACGACAGTTTTGCCGTTTTCGGACATCGTCGCAAGTGTGGCCGTACCGTCGCACACCTGCCCTGCGGGCAACGCACCGCAAAACGGCGGAGTTTCCGGCCAATCGACGGGTCGGCCTCATCTTTTCAAGCTGGGATCACGACAGCGCCTCGGCCTCGATCCGCTCCATGTCCTCATCCGACAGCCCGAAGTGGTGCCCGATTTCGTGCACCAGCACATGCGTGATGATGTCGCCCAGCGCCTCGTCTCCAGCGTCGGCCCAGTAGTCGAGGATTGCCCGGCGATAGAGAAACACCATGTCCGGCTCGCGCGGGATGTCGCCCGTGCTTTTGCGGTCGAGACTGACCCCCTGATAGAGTCCCATCAGGTCGAAAGGGTCCTCGATCTCCAGACTGTCCAGCACCTCGTCGGTGGCGAAGTCTTCGATGCGGATGACGACGTCGCCGCACACCCGGCGAAACTCACCCGGTAACCGGCCCCAGGCATCGGAAGCCAGCCGCTCGAACACATCGAGCCCCGGCGCGACCGCGATTTCCCAGTCTTTGGCTGCCCATTCGTCGCTCGATTGCATTTGATTTGGTTCCGCTTGCCCGTGACACTCGCCGCGCGTAAGGGCCGGTATCCGCGAATTCATGCCGCGGGACAAGTCCGTCGTGCAGGCGGGCACGACGGACATACGCCCAGAGAACGGCGTTTGGCGTCGAGTAACGCCACCGCAATGGAAGGACGGCAGACTTGGAAAGTCCAGCGACACGGCGAGGCGGTGGCCCCGGGGCCCGCCGGGAAGAGGTGGACCGCCGGGAACAGGGGGCCCGCCGGAAAAGCGCCATCGTCACCGGCGCTTCGCGGGGCATCGGCCGCGCAATCGCAGAGCGGCTGGCGCGGCGCGGATACGATGTCCTGCTGGTCGCCCGCACCAGCACGGACCTGGAGCGCGCTGCCGCCGAATTACGCCGCCGCCTGCCGGCCGACCAGATCGTCGCGGCGTGCGCTGTCGATCTGGCGTCCACGGATGCCGCCGCCGTCATCATGACAGCGCTGCACGCGCACGGCCTGCGCGCCGACGTGCTCGTCAACAATGCGGGGGTCGGCCTCGGTGGACCGTTCATCGACCACGACGCTGTGGACATCGAGAGGCTGGTCGCCGTCAACATCAGCGCGGTGACGCGGCTCACCCATGGCTTTGCGCAGGCGATGGCGGCGAGCGGCGGCGGCAGCATCGTCAACATCAGCTCGCTCGGCGCCTTCGTGCCCGGTCCCAATCAGGCCCTCTACTACGCCAGCAACGCCTATGTGCAGTCCCTGAGCGAGGCCATCGCGTCGGAACTCGCGGGGCAGGGCGTGCATGTCGGCGTCGTGGCCCCGGGCCCGGTCCGGACCACGATCCACGCCACGATGGGCGGCGAGAATGCCCTTTATCGCTGGCTCATTCCGTCGATGTCGCCGGAGAGCATCGCGAGGTCGGTGGACTGGTGCCTCAGGCTGCGCCGCCGCGTCGTCGTGCCAGGTCTGCACAATTGGGCGCTGTCGTGGGTGCTCCGCGTCCTGCCGCACCGCATCAGCGTGCCTCTCGTGGGGCGGCTGCTGGCGCCGCGCTGACCGCGTGCGCGACGACACACGCTGCGGTTCGCCTGCGTTTGCTGTTCTTCAACCAAGGCTTGCGAGTACCTCGCGACGGCGGGGATCATGTATCGCGTACCCTGCCGACAGCGCGGCAGGCCCGACGGATGGTTCGAATCTGTTTCAACCTGCCGCGCAACTTCACTCGACCCACCTGCGCCCGGCGCGTCAGATGCGCGCGACACGCGCCGTCGACAGTGCGTCGGACAGTACCTCTGCGAATTCGCGCCGTTCATCGTCGGTGAGAAAACGGGCGAAGGTAAATACCTCGCCGTGGGACATGAGCGACAGTGCCGTGCGGCCGTCGAAGCGCTCCGTCAGCTTGACGCGAACCCAATATGGATTGAACTCGAAGCGTTCGGCCTTGCCGGACGGATGCACGCGCGTCAGCGTCAACAAGCTTGGATCGAGTTCGACTGTCTCGTAGATCTTGCCGGAGCGGTAATTGAGCTTGAATGCCAGGTAGATGAGCAGCAGGTCGAGGCCGAAGAAGCCGAACACGGGCCAAGCGCCGATCACCAGGAAAAAAGCGCCCGCGACGAAACTGACCAGGGCGAGCAATCCCATGAGGATGAGAAACCCGCGCTGGCTCAATGACCGGTATGCCGTAAGTATCCAGCGGTTGGCCGCCTCGTGTCTGTTGTCGTCAGCGATGTCCGGCATTCTTTTTGGCTCACGGGTCTTGATAGAGATCAGATATGGTAACGAAAAAATCCGGCACGCGACAAGCGGCGCATCGACCGGCCGCGACGGCCGGCGTGGATGCCGCACCGGGGCACGCCGAGGGCAAGAAGCGCCGTGCCACGCCAGTCGCCGCTGCATCCAAGGCCTCGCGGAAGGCTGTGGCGAGCGGTGCCAAGCCGGGCCGGAGACCCCGGTTCAAACCGCTCGACCAGGCAGAGGTTGCCGAGATCTTCCGCCGCTTCCACGACATCGAGCCCGCACCCAAGGGTGAGCTGGAGCATACGAACCCGTTCACGCTTCTGGTTGCCGTCGTGTTGTCCGCGCAGGCGACCGACGCCGGGGTGAACAAGGCGACGCGCGGCCTGTTCGCACGGGCCGACACCCCTGCCGCCATGCTGGCGCTCGGCGAGGAGCAGGTGCGCGAGGCAATTCGGACCATCGGTCTCTATCGCAACAAGGCGAAGCACGTCATCGCGCTGTGCGCCAAGCTGGTCGCCGACTACGGCGGCGAAGTGCCGCGCGACCGCGACCTGCTCGAAACGCTCCCCGGTGTCGGGCGAAAGACCGCCAACGTTGTCATGAACGTCGCCTTCGGCGCGCCGACGAATGCGGTCGATACGCATGTGTTCCGCGTCGCGCACCGGCTCGGCTTGTCGCGCGGCAAGACTCCGGCGGCTGTCGAAAAGGATCTCGATCGGCTCATCCCGCCGCAGTACGGCGTCCCCGCACACCATTGGCTGATCCTGCACGGGCGGTATCTGTGCAAGGCGCGCAAGCCCGAATGCTACCGCTGCCCGATTGCCGACATCTGCCGCTTCGAGCCGAAGACGCCCGCAGTCGAATAGCCGCCGCGCGAAGTCAAAAAAGGCGGCGCTCTCCGTGTGCTAGTGTTCCGTCTCCGACACTTGGTTCCCGTTGATGCGCCGGACCGACCAAGTGTCGGAGACATAAGGAACACTAGCAACTCAATGATTCGAGTGTTGCTTTTGTCACTAACGCTTGGCAGACCACGCTTCAGCAACCGGGGACCAAGCGTTAGTGACGCAACACTAGAGTGCGCCGCCAGTCAGGTCTTTACCGTCGACAGGATCAGTTCAGCAGGCGGGCGAGCAGGCGGCCATACTTGGAATGCAGCTCGTCGCACTCGATCGTGCGATCCTTATCCGGATTGGCGTAATTGAAGCGGTTGCGCACCTCGCGCAGGTATTCGCCGAGCGACAGGCGGCCGTCCTTGTTGCGGTCGGCGGAGGCAATAGCAGCCTTCGACATACGGCCGGCAAGCTCATCGGCCTCCAGCGTCATGTCGCCGTCCGGGTTGATCTTGCGGAACGTCCGGATCGCGGCGCGATAGGCCTCGAGCAGCGTCATCGCGCCGTCGCCATCGGGATCGATGACATTCAGCGCCGGGCACGAAGCAGGGGCCTTGCCGTGCTTGTTGGCCTCGGCAGTCGGAGCGAGGACGGCGACGCCGGTTGCGGCGACGAGCGCCAGCGTTGCGAGTTTGAGGGTTTTCATCCGAGGGGTCCTTGGTTTTGATGATCGAACTGGGGAGAAATTCAACGCCCCCGTTCTACACATATTGCAGCGCGAAATGAACAAGCATGCGTAACCATATGTTCTGACACGCTTTAGCTGCATCATTTGACCATGAACGGCCGCAACCCGTCACGAATTTGCCTCGCCCGGATCACATTGCGGGCGGCTTTCTCCCCCAACGGATGGATGAACCTCGCGGCGTCTCGATTGTTTCCCGTTGCGCGAGGCATCGACCAGGAGCGTCACCGTGCGCGTATCCGCTCTCATCGTGTACTCAGGGCTGGCTGCGCTGTTGGCCGGCGGCTGCGCACCCTACCGCTACGTCTACGATCACCGCGACGAGTTGCATCGGCAGGATCAGGCACGGCGACCGGAGCGGTTTCAGCGTACCGAGCAGCCGCGGCGGCTTTCGGCCCCGGCCAAACCGCCCACCGCGAAGCAGCGCTCCGCCTCCGTCGCGGTGGCGAAACCAACGGCGACGCCTGTCGACAAGCCGGCTCGAGAGGCCGGCGCGGCGGCACCCCGAAAGCCAGAGCTGGATGGCCTCACAAAGCCGACGGCGCCGGCCATGACGGCGCGTGCGCAGCCCGCACCTGCCGATCCAGTGCCCGCGCCACCACCGGCGGCGCCGGCAGCGGCACCTGCCGTAGCTGGGCCAGCAGAGCCGCCAAGGACGATCGCCTCGCCCGGCACAGAGAACACCACCGCGGCCGCTCCCGCGGTCGCTCCCTCGCCCGCGGCCCGCAAGGACATCGCCGACGGCTATCGCTTGCTCCGTGCCGGATTTGTCAAAAAGGCGCGCGAGCGGTTCGCCGCCGCCATGCCGACGGCCGCCGCCGAGGCGACCTTGGGCGAGGCGCGATCCATGGACCCGTCGTATCTGGCGAGCGTCGCATTTCCAGATGTCGAGCCCGACGCGGAACAGGCGCGGAGGCTCTACAGGCGGGCATTGATGCTGGGGGCGAGCGAAGCCAAGAGCGATCTCGAGCGGCTGGAAAGCGCGTCGGCGACGGCTGCCCGAAATGCGCCATCTGCGCAGTAGATGGTGCATCGCGATTGCAGCGTCGTCCGCATCGACCGACTTGCGTCTGCGGTCGCGTGCGGCCAGACATGACGTGGGGCCAGACCGTGC
>JBKBNR010000012.1:0-9186 GCA_046295315.1 Hyphomicrobiaceae bacterium | reverse complement strand
GACGCCAGCGTGGCGAACGATCACTGTCCGTGGCGCCTGTTGAACTGATAGCGCGCGCCGCCCAATTTGGACGAGAAGGCCGATGGATCTGGAACGACGTTCGTTTGAGCCGTGCAGCGGTCGACCTCGCAAACGTGCGGCCGAGCTCGTGGCGGCGCTGCTGGCGGTTGCGACTGCCCTCACCTTCGACGTTCCTGCGCGCGCCGATCCTGCCGCCAGCGATCCGGCGACCGATTGCTTCAGTGAGGATAACGCCCGCCGGATCAGCGGCTGCACGGCGTTGCTCGACAGCGGCAAGGAACTCTCGCAAGGCGAACGCTCGCTGGCGCATGCGCTGAGGGCGTTGGCATTCTCGCTGCAAAGCCGCTTCGAGGATGCACTCAAGGATTACGACGTGGCGATCTCGCTGCGTCCAGATTTCGACGTGGCGCTGAACAATCGCGCGTGGGCTCTGTTCAAAATGGGCCGGTATGACGAGGGCATGATCGACGTCGAGCGCGCGCTGAAAATTGCGCCGTGGAGCGCGCATGCCTTCGATACGCGCGCGCACCTGCATCAAGTGCAGGGCCGGCCGCATCAGGCGCTGTCCGATTATCTGCTGGCCATGCGGTTCGGCGGCGAGCGGCTCGTCAAGCTCTATCAGTGCGGGCTCGAAGCTCAGGGCATGTTCCACGGTGTCATCGACGGCATCGAATCGACCGAGCTGCGCAAGTCGCTGGCGCAATGCGTTCGCGATCCGCAGTGCGATCCTCTGCCGCCCGACGAGGAATGCCGGCGGCCGACGTCTTAGCTTTCTGCGCGGCGCACCGGCGCCGGGCCGCAGTCGAGGCCTGCGCCCGCGGGCGGACTGAAGGGAGCGGGAAGCAGCGGCGCATCCGCTCGATCGAACGAGCCTTTCTTGCGAAGCCGTGAATTGGCAACCGGAAAGCACGGGCCGGCCGCGGCCTCGCCTCATACGACTGACGTCGCAAGCGGGCTTCGATCGTAAGGGGCAACCGCGAGGCCGGTCGCACCGCTGGCAGCGGGAGCCCAGAGCCCGGAACTTGGACCCAGCTCCTGGAACTTCACGCCTTGACCAGCCGCACGACGACGTCGATGTGGCTGATGCGCATGCCCTCGGGCGGCTCCGGCAAGCCATCGACGCGAATCTGATCGCCGTCGATGTCCATCAGTTCGCCAGCCTCCTCGACGAAGAAGTGATTGTGGTTCGACACGTTGGTGTCGAAGTAGGCGCGTGAGCCGTCGATCGCCAACTCGCGGACGAGACCGGCGCGTTTGAACTGGTGCAGCGTGTTGTAGACCGTCGCCAGCGAAACCGATTCGCCCAGTTCCACGGCCTCGGCGTGCAGCGCTTCCGCCGACACGTGCCGATCACCCGACCCGAACAGCAACTGCCCGAGCGCGATGCGCTGCCGCGTCGGCCGCAGCCCAGCCCGGCGAAGCCGCTCGAGGATGTCGACGCTGGCGTTGGCGATGTCGTCGGTGATGGTCTCGGTCATTTCGGCTACACTGATCCCCAGCAACGGAGGACGACCGTCCACCGCACCGCTACAATCAACATTATTATAGGTCGCGACGCAACAGGCCGCAACGCCGCCGCGCCGACAGGCCGGCAGGACATCCGCCCTGTCGTTCGTCTTGCAGGGGCCGCCGCCCACGCCCCCCTCGGCCCCGACGGATCGCCAAACCTGTTTTGTCCGCAACCCACTGGACGCGGCCATGTTCGGCCTTGACGCTGACGGCCTTTACCTTTTGAACGGTAGCCCGAAAAGCGGGCGGTCGGCCAGCCGCCGACGCCTCGCACGCCCCGCTCTTTCGAGCGCATGGTAACTGGAACTGGAACGGCGAAATGACTGAGCGGCGCTCGAGCTTCGAATTCGCGGATTTGCTGGAATGCGGCCACGGCCGACTGTTCGGGCCGGGCAACGCGCAGCTGCCACTGCCACCGATGCTGATGTTCGACCGCATCGCGCACATTTCCGAGACCGGCGGTGCCCACGGCAAGGGGCAGATCGTGGCCGAATTGGCTGTTGCCGGCAACCCGCGCCTCGACTGGTTCTTCGACTGTCATTTCGAGGGCGATCCGGTGATGCCGGGCTGCCTGGGCCTCGATGCACTGTGGCAACTGACCGGGTTCTATCTCGGCTGGCTCGGCGCTCCCGGCCGTGGCCGGGCCCTCGGTGTCGGGGAGGTCAAGTTCACCAACATGGTTTTGAAAACGACGAAGAAGGTCGAGTACGTCGTCGACATGAAGCGCGTCATCCTGCGCAAGCTCAAGCTCGCCATCGCCGACGGACAACTCAAGGCGGATGGCGAAGTGATCTACACCACGACCGATATGCGGGTCGGCCTATTCGAGGCCGCAGACGCACCCGCGAAGGCCTGATCCCTGGTCGTTCGAGCAACGGCCTTACCGGGTTGCGGCGCATCACAGAAAGTCGTCCCGGAATCGTAGCGCGCCGCCACGTCACTGACTATAAGACGGTATCCGACGCGACGGTGGAGCCGCCCGATTTGAGCCGGCCGGCCTTCGCCGTAACCTCGCGGGACACCATCGCGGCGATCGCCGCGAATACCAACACACCGGGCCCGGCCAGACTGATCCTGCGGCGGCGCTCGAAGGGGGAAATGGGAATGAGGCGCGTCGTCGTCACTGGGCTGGGCATCGTCTCCTCCATCGGCAACACCACCCAGGACGTGGTGGCGTCGCTGAGGGAGGGGAAGTCCGGCATCGTGCGCGCCGAAAAGTACGCCGAACTCGGTTTCCGCTGCCAAGTACACGGTGCGCCGCAAATCGACTGGGCGGCACAGGTGCCGCGCAAGCCCAAACGCTTCATGGGCGAGGGTGTCGGCTGGAACTGGATCGCCATGGACCAGGCGATCCGGGATGCCGGGCTCGACGCGAAGGACGTCGTCAACGAGCGCACCGGCATCATCATGGGCTCGGGCGGTCCCTCGACGCGCGCCATCGTCGAAGCCGCTGACGTGACGGTCAAATCCGGCGGCCCCAAAAAGGTAGGGCCGTTCGAGGTGCCGAAGGCCATGTGTTCCGGGCCGAGCGCGGCGCTCGCCACCGCCTTCCAGATCAAGGGGACCAACTACTCGATCTCGTCGGCCTGCGCCACCAGCGCCCACTGCATCGGCAATGCGGCGGAACTCATCCAGTGGGGCAAGCAGGATATCATCTTCGCCGGCGGCTGCGAGGAACTGGACTGGACCCTGTCGAACCTGTTCGACGCTATGGGTGCCATGTCGTCGCGTTTCAACGAAACGCCCGCTACCGCCAGCCGCGCCTATGACAAAAACCGCGACGGGTTCGTCATTGCCGGTGGTGCGGGTGTGCTGGTGCTCGAGGAGCTGGAGCACGCCAAGGCCCGCGGCGCCAAGATTTACGGCGAAGTGGTCGGCTACGGCGCCACGTCCGACGGCTTCGACATGGTCGCACCATCGGGCGAAGGCGCGGTGCGCTGCATGAAGCTCGCCCTGCTGGGCTTGGACGGCAAGGGCGTCGGCAACATCGACTACATCAACCCGCATGGCACCGCGACTCCGGTTGGCGACGCCAAGGAAATCGACGCCATCCGGCAGGTTTTCGGTGCCGACGCACCGAAGATCTCGTCGACCAAATCGCTATCGGGGCACTCTCTCGGCGCAATCGGCGTGCAGGAGGCGATCTTCTCGCTGCTCATGATGCAGGGAGACTTCATCTGCGAAAGCGCCAACATCGAAGAATTGGACCCGGCATTCGCCGACATGCCGATCGTGCGCAAGCGGATCGACGGTGCCGGGCTTAACTGTGTCATGTCGAACAGCTTCGGTTTCGGCGGCACAAATGCAACCCTGGTGCTGCGCCGCTACGATAGCTGATAATAATCTGTCACGTCGCGGCAGTACTCAGAGCCATTTCGGCTCTCCCGGGGTGTCTCGACATGAAACCGTATCGCAACGGCGGCGGCTGGTTCGAAATCAATGGACGCGCGGATGGCGCGAGAGTGAGGTCTCCGATGACCGGTATCGACATCAACAAGCCCGGACCGATGATGGCCGGCATGCGCGGCCTCATCATGGGTGTCGCCAACGAGCGCTCGATTGCCTGGGGTATCGCGCGCGCGGTCGCCGGCCATGGCGCGCAACTCGCCTTCACCTATCAGGACGAAGCGTTCGGGCGGCGCGCCCTGCCGCTCGCGAAGTCGGTCGGTTCCGAGATCGTCGAGCCCTGCAACGTCCTCGACGGCGCCAGTGTCGACCGCGTTTTCGAGCGTCTCGACAAGGAGTGGGGCGGCCTCGACTTCGTGGTTCACGCCCTTGCGTATTCCGATCCGCGCGAGTTGGTCGGCCGCTACGTCAACACGACGCGCGAGAACTTCTCCAACACGATGGTCATCTCGTGCTTCTCGTTCACCGAGATCGCCAAGCGCGCGGCGCCGATGATGAAGAACGGCGGCTCGATGCTGACGCTCACCTATGGCGGCGCCACGCGGTCCGTTCCGTCTTATAATGTGATGGGCGTGGCAAAGGCCGCACTCGAGGCTTCGGTGCGCTATCTGGCGGCCGATCTCGGTCCGCAGGGCATTCGTGTCAACGCGCTTTCGGCTGGCCCCATGCGCACGCTCTCCGGCGCCGGCGTTTCGGATGCGCGGGTCATCTTCAATTTCCAGAAGGAGCATTCGCCGCTGAAGCGCACGCCGTCGCTCGATGAAGTGGGCGGCGCCGGTCTCTATCTGCTGTCGCCGCTGTCTGGTGCGGTGACGGGCGAGGTCCATTTCGTCGACTGCGGTTACAATACCATCGCCATGCCGAGCCTTCAGTCTCTCAAAGAACTCGAGGCGGATGCCGGCAGCAGGCCGCCATCGGCAGCGGCCGAGTAAACCAAGCAAGCCGGGTGACCGGTCAGCAATCAGCGCCCGACATCGAAAGCGGTGGAACGTGTTCCGCCGTTTTCTTGCGTTTGGCGTTGAACCATCCGCGCCGTCAGGCGTTTCCCGCTGGTAAGGCGCCGCAGCGGAGACGCCTGCGCCGTGTATCCAACGAAAATCTGGAGACGATCATGAAATTCTCACTCGCCGCCGTCGCGTGTGCTCTGGCGCTCGGCCTCGCAGCGCCGTCTTCCGCAAGCGCCGCGCCGCTCAATGCCGCCCATGGCATTGCAGGTTCCGCTATTCAGTCGGCCGCGAACGAAGTGCGCCACCGGCCCGGCCATTACGGCAATCACCGCAATTGGCGCCACCGCGGTGACCGGCATCGCCACTGGCGGCACCGCCGCTGCTGGAACGATTGCGTCGGCGTCGGCCCGCTTCGTGTCTGCAAGCGCAAGTGCCGCTGACGCACTGCACGGGCCTCTCTGAAGATTGTCCCTGAAGCCTGTCGCGCGCTGCTCTTGCGCGGCAGGGTTTCGCGCGGTGAATCGCTTGACGCCGCGGCGCGTGCGGAGCATGACACGCGGCGATGATCGGGGTTTTCGATTCAGGCTTGGGTGGTCTTACGGTTCTGAGGGCGCTGGTCGAGCGCTTTCCGGCTCTCGAGTTCGTGTACCTTGGCGATCACGCCAACGTGCCCTATGGCAACCGCCATTCCGACGACGTCGTCGAACTGACCCGGCGCAGCGTCGAGGCGTTGTTCGTGCGCGGCTGCAAGCTGGTGCTGCTCGGCTGCAATACGGCGACCGCGGTCGCCGCACGTCGGCTGCAGCGCGTCTGGCTTCCGGATGCGGGCTGGCCGGGCCATAATATTCTCGGCATCGTCGCGCCGACGGTGGAGGCTGCGACGCAAACCCCTTGGGCGGTGACGACACCGCAGTATCCGCAGAAATTCAACACCGACATCATCGCCGTATTCGGCACTACGCGCACCGTCACGTCGGGTGTCTATGCCGAGGAGATCCGCAAGCGCTGCCCGCGTATGCGCGTCGTGCAGCAGGCTTCCGCCGGCCTCGCTGGCGCCATCGAGGACGCGGCACCGGAAGCGGAACTCGAAGCGCTCGTCCGTGAAGCCGTCGACGGCATCATGAAGCAGACGGCGGGTGAACTGCCGGCGCGCGCCATTCTCGGCTGCACGCACTTCCCGCTGGTCGAGCATCTGTTCCGCCGCCATCTGGCGCCGTCGACCCGCATTCTCTCTCAGCCCGAGGTGGTCGCCAACAGCCTCGAGGATTATCTCGAGCGCAAACCGCACTACACCGAATGCGCCGATGCCGGTCGGCTGACACTGCTGACCACCGGCGACGCCGAGGAGATCAGCGCCCGCGCCCGCGTGTTCTGGCCCGATGTGCCGAGCTTCGAACATGCGGTGACTTGAAGCCCTCGCTCGATCAGGGGTGCCAAGGCTCGCGCGGTTGTGGCTTGTCCTCGTCGTCTCGGCGCGCCTTGCGGTCGATCTCCCGCACCAGCGCATAGAGCGCCGCATCGAGCCCTTCGCGCGACACGGCCGAGAGGAGAAGCGGCTTCTTGCGCGCCGCCTTCTGCAGCGCCGCGGCCTTCTCTTCGCGCTCGGCTTCGTCCAGCGCGTCGATCTTCGTCAGCGCGACGATTTCCTTCTTCGTCTCGATGCCGCCGCCGTAGGCCTTCAACTCGCGGCGCACCGTGCGATAGGCGGCGGCGACATCGTCTTGGGTGCCGTCGACGAGATGCAGCAGCACGCGACACCTCTCGACGTGACCGAGGAAGCGCGTTCCGAGCCCGGCGCCGTCGTGGGCGCCTTCGATAAGCCCCGGAATATCGGCGAGCACGAAATCGACCGAACCGACGCGGACGACACCGAGGCCCGGATGCAGCGTCGTGAACGGGTAATCGGCGATCTTAGGCTTGGCGGCGCTGACGGCCGCCAGGAACGTCGACTTGCCGGCGTTCGGCATGCCGATCAGTCCGGCATCGGCGATCAGCTTCAGACGCAGCCAGATGGTCAGTTCCTCGCCTGCGAGACCCGGATTGGCATGGCGCGGCGACTGGTTGGTCGAGGACTTGAAATGCGCGTTGCCGAAGCCGCCGTTGCCGCCTTTCGCGATGCGCGCGCGCTGCCCCACCTCCAGCAGTTCCGCGATCAGCGTTTCGTTGTCCTCGGCATAGATCTCGGTGCCGGGCGGCACCTTGATGATGCAGTCTTCGCCGTTCGCCCCGGCGCGGTTGCGGCCCATGCCACCGATGCCGTTCTTGGCCTTGAAGTGCTGCTGGTAACGGTAGTCGATAAGCGTATTGAGATTGTCGACGCACTCCGCCCAGACGTCGCCGCCGCGGCCGCCGTCGCCGCCGTCGGGCCCGCCGAACTCGATGAATTTTTCGCGCCGGAAGCCGATGCAGCCGTTGCCGCCGTCGCCGGCCTTTATGTAGATCTTGGCCTGGTCGAGAAACTTCATGAGCCTTGTCCTTCAACCGTCCGGACGAGCCGGTAGCGGCGATAATTGATATAGGTGCCGCGCCGTTCCGACCAGCGCTGACCGCCCGAACCGACGTCGCCGAAGCCGAGCCGCAGCAACGTGCGATGCGAAGCGAGGTTATCTTCCGCAGCGTCCGCGGCGATCTCGCTTTCGCCGAGCGCGCCGAATGCCAACGCGATCAACAGCCGTGTGGCCTCCGTCGCATAGCCTCGGCGGCGATGCTCCGGTTCGATGCGAAAGCCGATCTCCATCGGCCCATCATCCTGAAACAGCAGCCCGGCAGCACCGACCCGCTGGTCGCCGGTCCAGATGTCCAGCCACAACCAGTCGGGGCGGACATCGGCGGGGGGAGCGATGGCCCGCAACGCGCCCGTCGCATCGCGCCACAGGCGGGCCGCACCGGTTCCCATTTCGCCGGCGCACAGGAACAGGCGATCGGACTTCAACACAGCTTGCGCAAGCGCTGGTGAGCTGTTGTCGGCCTCGCGCGGCATGGCTCACCCTCGCCAGCCTGCCAGCGTGGCGACCGACCAGTGTCGCGGCGCCGGCCGCGACATTTCGTAGCGCAGCGCCGGAGCCTCCCGGCGCCGCGCCTCGCACCACGCCGAGCATTCCCCGGCCAGGACGAAGCCGAGCTTGTCGATGACGCGCCCCGATGCCGGATTGTCGGCGAAGCGGCAGCACGTCAGCGCATCGAAGCGTTCGCGCTCGAAGCAATGGCGGATGACGGCCGCCGCGGCTTCGGTTGCGAACCCCGCGCCCCAGTAGGACCGGCCGATCCAGTAGCCGAGTTCCGCGGAGCGCCCGCCAGGGGTTGTCGTGTACCCGACGAGGCCGATCAGTTCCGCCGCGTCGTCGCCCCGCCGGATGATCGCCGCGACGAGTTCGCCGGGCCCCAGTTCGGCAATCCATTCCGCCGCGTCCCGCTCCGTGTAGGGAAACGGAACACGCGCCGTCATCGAGGCGATCGACCAGTCTCCAGCCAGTTGCGCGACGCGCCGGGCATCGCCAGCGCCGACAGGACGCAGCCGCAGGCGCTCGGTTTCGAGCATCACTGGGCCGCTCGGCCGCCACCCGGCGCCGCCGCTTCCGCGGCCGAGCCATCGACTCAACTGAAACATGAGTGCCTCGGCAAACAGACGACTTGGCAAAGACTATCAGAATGAAGACGACCAGACGACAAAAGGGGAGACGATGCCGCCTCCCCCGTCGATACGATCAATTGGATGACCGCTGTTACTCGGCAGCCTCCGCCGGGGCCTTGACCGAAACAAAGATGCGGCCGTTGCTCTTGGTCTTGAACTCGACCGCGCCTTCGATCTTGGCGAACAGCGTGTGATCGGTGCCCATGCCGACATTCGCACCGGGGTGAACCTTGGTGCCGCGCTGGCGAACCAGGATGTTACCGGGGATGACGTGCTCGCCGCCGTAGCGCTTGACGCCGAGGCGCTTGGATTCTGAATCGCGGCCGTTCTTGGTCGAACCGCCAGCTTTTTTCTGTGCCATGACAGGTAATCCTTCTCGCTGCCGCTATCGGGCTGCCCTCATCAAGCGCCGACGATCGAGGTGATGCGGACCTTCGTCAGGTCCTGACGGTGACCGCGCTTGCGGCGCGAATTCTTGCGGCGGCGCTTCTTGAAGGCGATGACCTTCGGGCCGCGCGTCTGTTCGACGAGCTCGGCCGTTACCTTGGCGCCGGAAACGAGCGGCGCGCCGACCTTGACGCCGTTGTCGCCCCCCAGCATCAGAACTTCAGCGAACTCGATCGAGGAACCGTTATCGCCGTTGAGCCGCTCTACGAGGATGACATCGTCCTT
>JBKBNR010000011.1:15228-17703 GCA_046295315.1 Hyphomicrobiaceae bacterium | reverse complement strand
GATGGCGCAGACGACGAGCAGGCCGACGATCCCGCCACGTCCGCCGCACCATCCGGTCCGCTGCGCATCGCCTCATGGCACCTCGACGATGCCAAAGCCGCCGGTGCTTTGGCCTTGCTGCCTGATCCCGATCGTGCCTGGCGACACACCTTCGGCGCCGAACGCCAGACGGCGCCCGCCGTCACGTTCGACGCGGCCTCCCTAGATGCGGACGTGGTGCTGCTGCAAGGCGTGCGGCGCATCAGCGATGCGCGGGCACTCTTTCCGGCGCGCGAATGGCGGTTGATCGTGTCGCGCCAGATGCTTTCGCCGGTGCTGACGCCTCGCGCCGCCAACCGAGTCATGCTCGACGAAGTGGTGCCCGAGCGCCCCGCGACGACGGCGGTAGCCGTGCGCTTCAGGCGCGGCCTGCGCGTCGGCGGACAGGTTCACCTGACCGATGTCGTCGAGCCCGTCGAGGTGCCAAACGGAACGGCCGCCGCACGTGAGACAGCTGCAGCGCTCGCCGTCAGCGTGCTCGTGGATCGCAAGCCCATTTGGGTCGTATCCGTGGATCTCGTCGCCGCTTGCGCGCGGGCAAAGACCGCGGTCGAGGCCGGCGCCGCACAACCCTGCCCGGCGTTCGAAGCGTTGCGACGATGGCGCCCCGACGCCAGCCGCAGCCTCCCCGTCATCATCGGCGGCACCACCACACGGGGCGGTGCCGCCTGCTCGCACCAGTCACTGGCGGTGATCGAGAGGTCCTTGCTGTTCCCGGCCGAAAACACCGTCGATATCGGGTGCCTCGCCCGCATGCGCTGGCCGTGAGTCGATCACGGATAGAGCCGCGATTTCCCCCAAGGCGCCGTCGCGCCCTCGCGGCGGAACACCACGCGATCGTGCAAACGGAACGGCCGATCGTGCCAGAATTCCATCTCGAGCGGAGTGACGCGAAAGCCGGACCAGTGCGGCGGACGCGGAATATCGCCCACCGGATGGCGCGCCGCGACCAGCGCCACCTTCTTTTCGAGCGCAAACCGGCTTTCGAGCGGCCGCGACTGGTCCGACGCCCAGGCGCCGATGCGGCTGCCGCGCGGCCGCGAGGCATAGTAGGCATCGGCCTCCGCATCGCTGACCCGCGACACGATCCCGCGCACGCGCACCTGCCGGCGCAGCGATTTCCAATGGAACAGCAGAGCGGCCTGCATATTGGCCGCCAGTTCGCGGCCCTTGGCGCTCTCCAGGTTGGTGTAGAACACGAATCCACGGTTGCCGACCTCCGGCCCGTCGAGCCCCTTCAAAAGCACCATCCGCACGTTGGGAAAACCCGTCGCATCCGCCGTCGCGAGCGCCATGCCGTTGGGGTCGTTGATCTCGGATTGCTCCGCCTCCCCCATCCAGTCCTGGAACAGTTGGAATGGATCGCCCGCGGCGGTGAAATCGCCCGCCGCCGTCGTCACATCGGTATCCGACACGCCTCGTTCCTCGCCTGTCCGCGCCTGTCCGCGCCACGCGCGGAGCGTTCGCTCACCTATACGCCGTTTGGCCGCGGCGGATGAAGGCCAGGCTGCGAAATTTGCCGACCGAGGACAGCCGTTCAGCAGCCCTTAACCCTGTTCGGCCACTCTTTGACAAGTAACGGACTGATCCCCATCCGCAGATGGCCGTCTCAGTTCGTGGCACTCCAGTATCAGTGTCAGCGTCAGTATCAGTGTCAGTTCGAGTAGGCGTCATGCGTGAAAGCTCCCCCTTGTTCGCAATCGCGGCAACCTTCGTCGTCGCCGTATTCATGGTTGCCGCAATCCTCATCCTGCCGGGCTTCGCCATAGCGAGCGAGCCGGCTGAGCCGGGCCAATCCGCTACCAGCGAGGATAAAGCGCCGGGTACGGCCAATCCGCCGGCGCCGCCGCATGCGACGCCGCCGGCCGACGATCAGGCGACCACCTGCACCTGCCCTGAAACCTTCGACAAGAGCAAGATCTGGCCGAAGCCGAAGTTCGCCGAGCTGCGCCGCCCGCTCGACCAGAGCGACGAGATCGCGGCGTTGGAGAGCGTGCAACTGGCACTCGCCGAGGTTGGTGATGGCTCGAGCTATGTCTGGCACCGTTATCACGGCCAGCTTTCCGGCGTCGTGACGCCGACCGCGTCGTTCCGCGATCGAGACGGCAACATCTGCCGCCACGTCATCGTCGTGCTATCGGCCGGCACCCGCTCCAAGCGCTCGGAAGGCGTCGCTTGCCGCTTGAGCGACGGCCGCTGGCAGCTCCAGGGCTGACTTGGCCCGGGTCATCGAGCTATTCAGCACCGCAACCTCCGGCAATTGCTCGATAACCAGAACGGAATCGGTCTCCATCCAGCGTGCATCTGGACCCAAGGCCCCTTTTGTGTAGGATGCCCGCCGAATAGCGGACGAGACCACACATCAGGGATCGAGACATAATGACTTCAGCCGAGGGCGGGGCCCAGTTGGCGACGGGCACGTTGATGGCGGGCAAG
>JBKBNR010000011.1:0-15218 GCA_046295315.1 Hyphomicrobiaceae bacterium | reverse complement strand
CGCGCCGAAATACCGAGAACAAAAAGGGATAATCCTGAGATGACCGACAGCGGCGCGAGCACCGGCGTGGCCACGGGCACGTTGATGGCGGGCAAGCGGGGCCTCGTCATGGGCGTCGCCAACAACCGGTCGATTGCGTGGGGCATTGCCAAAGCCGCCGCAGGTCAGGGCGCGGAAATCGCGCTCACCTATCAGGGCGACGCTTTGAAGAAGCGCGTCGAGCCGCTCGCGGCGGAACTCGGTTCTTCGCTGGTCATCCCGTGCGATGTCACCAACGCGCAGTCGATGGACGAACTGTTCGACCGCATCGAGAAGGAGTGGGGGCGTCTCGACTTTCTCGTTCACGCCATCGCGTTTTCCGACAAGAACGAGTTGGACGGGCGCTACGTCGACACCAGCGAAAGCAACTTCACGCAGACGATGCTTGTCTCCTGCTACTCCTTCACCGCGCTCGCCAAGCGCGCCGAGCGGCTGATGAAGGATGGCGGCGCCATGGTGACGCTCACCTACTACGGCGCCGAAAAGGTGATGCCGCACTACAACGTCATGGGCGTTGCCAAGGCCGCTCTCGAGGCCAGCGTGCGCTATCTGGCCGCCGACCTCGGCCGCGGCAACATCCGCGTCAACGCCATCTCGGCAGGTCCGATCAAGACGCTCGCGGCGTCCGGCATTTCCGACTTCCGCTACATCCTGCGCTGGAACGAGTACAACTCGCCGCTCCGCCGCACCGTCACCATCGAGGATGTCGGCGGCGCCGGCGTCTATCTGCTGTCCGACCTGTCGCGCGGCGTCACGGGTGAAATCCACCACGTCGATTCCGGCTATCACGTCCAAGGCATGAAGAACGAGGACGCGCCGGATATCAACGTGGTCAAGAGCGAACCGGGTCAAAGCCCTTGAGATCGCGACTTCCCGATGGCATCACGCTGTACTTCGTGCGCCACGGAGAAACCGACTGGAACGCGGCGCGCCGCTACCAGGGTCAGGCCGACATTGCACTCAACGATCGCGGTCGCGAACAGGCATTCCGCAACGGCGTGGCGCTGCGCGAGGCCGTTGCGAGCGTTGCCGGGTGCCGCTTCGTCGCCAGTCCCCTTGGCCGCACACTCGAAACCATGCACATCGTCCGCCGCGCACTCGGCCTTCCGGCGGAGGGCTTCGAGACCGATGCACGGTTGATCGAACTGCACTACGGCCATTGGCAGGGGCAACTGCTGGCTGATCTGCCGGCGATCGATCCCGAAGGCGTCGCGGGACGGCAGGCCGATCCCTTCAACTGGCGGCCAAAAGGGGGCGAAAGCTACGCCGACCTTGCCTTGCGGCTCAGCCAATGGCTGGCCGATGTCGAAACGACCACCGTCGTCGTATCGCACGGGGGCGTCAGCCGGGCGTTGCGCTGGCTGCTGGTCGACGGCATCGACGACGCAGAGTTGCATGTGTTGCCGGTGCCGCAGGATCAGGTGCTCGTGTTCACCAGCGACGGCATGTCGTGGCTGTGATCGCACCAGAGGCGGCAGCCGATCGAGGGCTCGGTCAATCGCTGACCGTCGACGACGATGCGCCGCTCGCCTGTTCGCTGCGCGCCATGCGGCCGACGACAGCGGCTCCCGTATCGGCCTGGCGATAAGCATCGGCCAGTGCCGCATCGCGACGTTCGGGAAGCGGCGCCGAGGCCGGTGCCCGGCTCGGTTCCTCGACATCTCCGGCGGCCAGTATCGCCGCTGGCAGCGGCGGCGTCACCGGCATGACGCGGCGCACGGGCGCTACGCGCGCGTTCCTCAATGGCACGGAATTATCCGTCGAAATCCGCCGGACGTCCGAGCGCTCGGCCGGGGCGAAATACCACTCTGCCAGCGGCAGCGCCAGCAAGGCCAGGGAGAGAGCAAGTGCCAATCGGAATGCGCTGGAGGTCACGTTCTTATCCGGTCCTGATGCGGCCCACCCCCGTCGGCCCCGTTGCACGTCCCCCAACGCGAGGGACTAGGCCGTGAGAAAGTGGCGGGGCTTGGGCCGGACGGCAATGCCGGACACGGAATATGCTTAAGCCGCGAAACAGAGCGCGGCAAACCGGGGGACCCATTACAGCCGCCCGCGCAGACAAAAAGGAGCCGGGGTAGCGGCTCCCGGCTCCTTCCTACACGAATTGAGAAACGCTCGAGACCGGTTGCTCAGACCGTTCGAGAGCATCCTTTGTAACCAATGGACGCCGACACAACAGGTAACCGGCCCCGGTCGTGACGATGCGGGAGCGCCGCCGCCGATCCGCTGTGGGAATGGGCTGGCCGAACGCTCCAGACTCGAACCCGCGAGGGTGGCGTGCCGATCAAAACACGGGAAGGCTCGCGGTCGAATCACTACAGGGCTATCGAGAGATAATCTGGTGCACGCCGGCTGTCATCTCTCGTGCCGGCCAAACGCGCCTTGCGGTGCCTGGGATAGCCCCCTAAGAGTGATTTCCATCACACCTTCCGATCTCGGCAGATGGGGCGACCTCGACTGATCTTCGGTTCGAGCACGCGCCGGCGCCGGAACGGCCTCCAGATACGGCGAACACTTGCATGTCGCACAATAGTTTCGGCCACCTGTTCCGCATCACGACCTGGGGCGAAAGCCATGGGGCCGCTCTCGGTTGCGTCGTCGACGGCTGCCCGCCCGGCATCTCGCTCGATGCCACCGACATTCAGCGCGACCTGGACCGGCGCAAGCCCGGCGGCTCGCGCTTCGTGACGCAACGGCGCGAGAGCGACACGGTCGAGATCCTGTCCGGCGTGTTCCACGATTCCGAGGGCCGCCAGGTCACCACCGGCACGCCGATCTCGCTGCTGATCCGCAACGAGGACCAGCGCTCGAAAGACTATGGCGAGATCAAGGACAAGTTCCGTCCCGGCCACGCCGACTTCACCTACATGGCCAAATACGGGATACGCGATCATCGCGGCGGCGGGCGTTCGTCGGCGCGCGAGACGGCGGCCCGTGTCGCGGCGGGCGCGGTGGCGCGCAAGGTCCTCGCTCATGTGCTCGGCGGCATCTCGATCCGCGGCGCGCTCGTTCAAATGGGGCCGCACAAGGTCGACCGGTCCCGCTGGGACTGGGACACGACAGGCGGCAACCCGTTCTTCTGTCCCGACGCCGAGACCGCCAAGGCTTGGGAGAATTATCTCGACGGCATCCGCAAATCGGGGTCGTCCATTGGCGCCGTGGTCGAGGTGGTGGCTGACGGCATTCCGCCAGGCCTAGGGGCGCCGATTTACGGCAAGCTCGATTCCGACCTCGCGGCAGCGATGATGACGATCAACGCCGTCAAGGGCGTCGAGATCGGCGCCGGCATGTCGTCGGCTGAACTGACGGGCGAGGAAAACGCCGACGAGATCCGCATCGGCAACGACGGACGACCGGCATTTCTCAGCAACCACGCGGGCGGCATTCTCGGCGGCATTTCGACCGGCCAGCCCATCGTCTGCCGCTTCGCCGTCAAGCCGACATCGTCGATCCTGACGCCGCGGCGCACCATCGATGCGTCTGGAAACGAGACTGAAATCGCCACAAAGGGCAGGCATGATCCTTGCGTCGGTATTCGCGCGGTGCCGGTGGGCGAAGCGATGATGGCGATTGTTCTCGCCGATCATCTGCTGCGCCATCGCGGCCAGAATGGCTGATCCGGCGGCGCAATTCTCGCGATTGCCCGGTGTGGCGCGGATGAGACTTTGGCGGAGAGACGTGAACGCAATTCCCCTGGCCATCGGCGACCCGCCAACAGCCGCGTTGCCACGCCGGCGCTTCCTGATCGTTCGCAACCGGCACGCAGGCACCGCCAGCCGGCGGCTGGTCTGCGACGTGATCGAGGCGCTGCATGCCAAGGGCGCCGTGACACGTTTGCTCGAAACCGAGCGGGAGGCCGAACTGGGCATCGCCCTCGCCGGCGCGCGCGAGGCCGACGCCGTTGTTGCAGCGGGCGGTGACGGCACTCTTCGGTCGCTGGTCCGCACCTTCGATCGAGCCGGCATCTCGATCCCGATCGGTCTTATCCCGTGCGGAACCGGCAATGTCATGGCCGCCGAACTCGCCATCCCGCGCGACGCGAGCGCGCTTGCGGAAACTCTCATTCACGGCCAGTCGCGATCGATTGCCGGTGGCCGCGCCAACGGGGAACTGTTCCTTGCCATGTGCGGTGCCGGGTTCGACGGCGAGGTCATCTCGCGCTTGAACTTCAGCCTCAAGGAGCGGATCGGCAAAGCCGCCTATGCACCGGCAGTATTCCCCGCGCTCTCTGCTCCACCTCGCTCGTTCGAGGTCGTCGTGGACGGTGGGTCGGCGCGCCGCGCGACATGGGTGGTCGCCGCGAACGCCCGCCATTACGCGGGTGAGTTCGTCATCGCTCCCGACGCGACGCCCGCACAAGCCGGACTGCACGCGGTACTGATGCAGGCGGCGACACGCGCGGGGCGACTTGCGGAGCTGCTCGCCATCGCCCGGGGGCGGGCGGCGTCCTGCCCGACCATCGAGTGCGTGCCCTGCTCGAGCCTCTCGGTGATGGACCAGGACCTGCCGATTCAGGTCGACGGCGATTATCTGGGCCGCGCCCCGCTCGATATCACGGCCGTGGAGCACGTCGCCGACTTGATCCTGCCGCACGATACCGCCACGCGCGGCACCCCGTCGTCGCGACCCCGCGGGTGATGCGAAGAGGCCGGAGCCCACTTGGAGCTCCGGCCTGTTGATCCGATTTTGGCGGACGGACCGACAGTTTCTTTACGCTAGCAACTACGCTAGCAATTCCATTGCACTCGATTGCCGCGAATGCCGCTCCGACATGCGAGCCGCGACCCGCTGCCGTCCCGGCACCCGCCTCGCAATCAGGGCAGCGCAACCTTGGCTGTAAACACGAAGCGCGCGTCGCAGAGGCCCTGGTTGGCGCAGAAGTCGGTGCCGTCCGAATCCGTGTCCCAGTAGCGGAAGTCGAGGGTCACCTTGTCGATTTCCAGAGCCACGCCAGCGTTCCAGTAGACGTAGCTCAGTTGGTCGAAGTTGTTGTCGAGGAACTCGGTGGTGCCGATGAGAGCCGACACCGTCGGCGTGACCGGACCGATAGCGGCGAACGTATAGCCGATAGAGCCTTCGGCAGTCAGGGTATTACCCGTCTCGAACGTGTAGTCCGGCGACCAGTACAGGGTGGCACCGAGCGAGAAGTTGTTCCAGGTGCCACTGACGCCACCCTTGAGTTCGACGTAGTTGGCCTCGAGGTTCAACGGAGCGCCATCCTGAGCATTCGGATAAGCGTAGTAGATGACGCCGAGATCGAACGTCAGCGGACCCCAGGTCGGCTTGATGCCGGCGTAGAGGTCAACCTCGTAGGAGGCATCACCGCTGCCCGGACCGCCACTGCCCTGCACGAAATCGACCGTCGAGGCCCACACGCCGGCGTAGAACATGCCGCAGGTGACGTCGACGCCACCCTGGACGGCGGGGTCCTCGAAGTTCTGCGAGATGCCGCGGAACACATAGTCCGTAGTGCCGCCGATGTTCATCGAGAACTCGCAGCGGCGCGGCGATTCAGCCGGCGCATCCTTGACGGAGCCGCCATCGCGGCGGCCGAACAGATCACCTGCGGCGGCTGGCGCTGCGACGGCGACGAGCGCCGAAGCGACGGCGGCGACCGTGCAGAAAAGGGACGTCTTAGTGAAGTTTGCCATGACTATCTGAACCCCCAGTTATTCGTTGCCGCATCCCCCACACGAGGCCGCAGCGCTGTCGCAGTGCCGAACGTTGAATCAGCGTCTTGCTGGCACCAGAAAACGGGAAAGCCCTGGTTTGAACAAGTTAATTCGGCGGTCCTTCAATGGCTTGATCTGCGTCTGTAGCGTGCCGGCAACGAATCCTCACAATTGTGCAGTATGCCCGCGGCAATCGCACATTCGACAGGCATCGCCAATTTCGAAATTGCCTAAAAAATAGATATTAAGTCTAAATTTTAATCATTAAGTGGTGGCCCTTCCGACCAAGGGCGTAACCCCTCTGCATCAGGGTAGACAACTGGGTGTGGCCGAGGCACTCCGGGGCGATGCCCCGGGCAGTCTCTGGGCAACCGGAGCAGAGCCGCAGAGATATCGCGGTGGCGCTAAATGGATACACCGTGGTATCGGGCCAGCCGGTGCCGGCGGTCGCGTGGCATCCTCCGGCAGCAATGGTTCGTATAGCGGCCATCACCTTACAACGCATGAGACCCCGAAGCCGATGACGACGCCCCCTTTCACCCGCCGCTCCGACGTCGCATCGATCTCGTCCGGTGAGACGAGGCTGCAGACTGGTCGCCAACGCACCGCGCTCATCACCGGCGCAGCGCGGCGCATCGGCCGTGCCATCGCCCTTGACCTCGCCGAGCGCGGCTGGAACGTGGCCATCCACTTCCGCAATTCGGTGGACGATGCGGAATCACTGGCGGCGGACGTCCGGACATTCGGCGTGCGTGCCGAAACCTTCAAGGCGGATCTATCCGTTGCCGAGCAGGTCGACCATCTGGTGGCCGCCGTCGCCGCGGTGATGGGCGCGCCGTGCTGCCTGATCAATAATGCCTCAGAATTTCAACTCGATACGCTGCAGACGCTGACGCGCGACACCTGGCACCTGCACCTCGACACCAACCTCAAGACCCCGGTGTTCCTGGCGCAGGGGCTGGCGGCGCATCTGCCGACAGGGTGCGAAGGCAACATCATCAACATCATCGACCAGCGGGTCTGGAACCTGAAGCCGGACTTTTTCTCCTACACCATCTCGAAGGCGGGCCTGTGGACGGCGACGCGCATGCTGGCGCAAGCCCTTGCGCCGCGCATCCGCGTCAACGCCATCGGACCGGGCCCCGTGCTGCGCAGCATCCACCAGACCGAAGAGGAGTTCGCCGCCGAGGCAGCCTCGACGCTGATGGGGCGCGGCGTCTCGGTGGCGGAGATCGCTGATGCGGTCCGCTTCATTATGGAAGCCCCTGCAATGACTGGCCAGATGATCGTGCTCGATGGCGGTCAGCACCTGACCTGACCTGACCTCACCCGGCCCGACGCGCGCCCGAACGCGGTTGACGACAGCCGCCGAAACGCCCCGCATTCGGCGCGGATTCGCCGCAATTGCCGGCACTCCAACCCTACTCGTGCCGCAAACATGGGCCCTAATCGAGATCGGCACGGGGGTGCCACTCAACCGGGTTTACCGACTGTTAACCTTAATCCGTTAACGTTCGTAACCGTTTGCCGGGATTGAGCCTTTCCCGGACGACGGTTGATGGGTGATATCATGATGTTTCGCGTCCACTTTATCGTCGCCGGCGCCGCGCTGCTGGCAGCTTCCAGCCCTGCCCTCGCCGCCGATCTGCCGGCGGTCAAAACGGGCAGCGCCAACAAGGTTCCGGCCTGCGCCACACCAGGGCGCCTGATGGCCTTCGCGGCTGGCCGCAACTCGGCGATCGCGCCGAAGTTCGACGGCGTCGCCACCGAGTACATGCGGCACGGCGAGGCGCTCGGCATCCGCTGGGACTATGCTTTCTTCCAGATGCTGGTCGAGACCGCCAATCTGAAGTTCCCGGGCGACGTCAACGCGCGGCAGAACAACTTCGCCGGCCTCGGCGCGACGGGTGGCGGGGAACCGGGCGAGAGCTTCGACAGCGTATCGAGCGGCGTCAAGGCGCACCTGCAGCACATCTTGATGTATGCTGGCGAGGTCGTTGCCGATCCGGTCGCCGAACGCACCCGCAAGGTGCAGGAGTGGGGCGTTCTGACCAGTTGGCAGAAGTCGATCAAGGGTCCGATGACCTACACGCTGCTGACGCGCAAATGGTCGCCCAAGGATCGCGGCTATGCGCGCGACATCGCGTCCGTCGCCGACGCCTTCTATTCGAAATTCTGCTCGATCGGCGATCCGCGCCCGGAACTCGTCGCAGAGGCGCGCGGCCAGCGCGGCATCAGCGTCGAGACGTCGAAGGCCATCGCCAAGTCCGAAACCGGCAAGCGCGCCATCGCGGAAGCACGCGATGCGATGCCGCCGGAGCGCAGCGCCCTTGGGCTGACGCCGATGGCCGAGACGAAGCCGTCGCCTGCCGCGGGCAAGGCGGCACCGCCCGCCACCTTCACCATCCTCAATGCCAGCGACGCTGCACCGCCGACCGCCGAGGAGGCGGTTGACACAGCGGTCGAAACCGCGCCCGCCGCAACGACCGGCAAATCAGCCAATGCCGAGATCAAACTCGCGGCGGCGGCGGCCGGAGCCGCCGCGTCCGGCGCCAAGATCACGAGCGATACGGCGGCTGCCGCGAAAGCCACCAAGAGCGGCGAGAAAGCCGCTGGCGGTTGCCGCGTCTGGCAGGCGAGCTATGGCGGCGGCAAAGCGGTCATCATCAAGGCCGTGTCGGACGGCCTCGTGAACTACACAGTCCTCGACGTCAACGAGGGCCGCGAGCAGCGCGAGGTGGCGGCCTACATCGCCGCCTACGCCAAGAACGGCAGCCCCATCGGCGAGTTCCCGTCGCAAGGCAACGCCTTGAAAAAGGCCTTCGAGATCTGCCCGGAGGGTTGAACCTCCGGCGGGGGAGGGCGGTTCAGCGCGCTTCGGGGGGAGCGGCTGGTCCAGGTCAAAAGTCACAACGGGCAGGAACCGCAACCATGCACGTCCCCCTCGCGTCCCGGGCATGGGCCATCATCGCCATCGGCACCACGACGCCACGCACCGCGGCCGTCGTCGCAGCGGCGACCGCATGGCTCGCCTTCGGCATCGGCCCGGCCGCGGCGCTGCCTGAAATCCGCATCACGCGCGACAACCGCGTGCCCGCCTGTGTCACGCCGGATCGTCTGATGCGGTTTCTCACCTCCCGCAATTCGCGGCTCGATCCGCGTTTCCGCGACATCGCGCGTTTCTATCGCCAGCATGGCGAAGCGCTTCGCGTGCGCTGGGACTACGCCTTCTTCCAGATGGTCATCGAGACGAATTATCTCACCTATCGCCGCCCCGATGGCCGCTGGGGTGATGTCGACCCGGCGCAGAACAACTTCGCCGGCATCGGCACCACCGGCGGCGGCGTGCCCGGCGACCGCTTCAAGGGTGTCTCGAGCGGTGTGCTCGGCCAGATGCAGCACCTCGTCGCCTACTCGGGCGAGTACGTCGCCGAGCCGGTGGCGCCGCGCACCGCGTTGAAGCAGGACGCCATCATCGCGCTGTCGCGCCAACTGCAACGCCCGGTGCGGTTCTCCGATCTGGCGCGGCGATGGGCGGTCGATCCGCGTTACGGCTCGTCGATCGAATACATCGCCACCACCTTCCGCAGCGAGCATTGCGGCAGGCAGGACAAACAGGCCCGCGAGGTTCTGCCATGGCGGCAGTCGGCGGCTACGACGGCGACCGGTGCGCCGGCGCGCGAGCTTGCCGCACCGTCGCACCTCGGCGCCGAACCACAACTGCAGGCGGCCCCAGTGGCGGCGGTCAGGCCGCGGCAGATCGCGCGCACCATCTGGCGGCGCGGCGAGACGGCGGAGCCGTCGAACTCCGCCACCGCAGCGGCGCAGCCCTTGCTGGTGGCAACGCCGGCCCCAGCCCGGCGCGCTCAGGCCATCGCGCCCGGCGATGTGACGGCGAAAGATCGAGACGATCTGGCCAGTCTCGCCGCACGGGCGGCGTCGACGGCGGCCGCCGTTGAAACGCCATCGCGAGAAAGCTCTCTGATCGCCGGGCTTTCTGCCATCGCGAGTTCCATTGGCATCGCAACCGCTGCTCCACCGCCGCGTGTCGCGACCCGCTTCGCACCATAAACCCTGCCGCAGCTCATTGCTCTGGGACGAGGTACTTCAGCGCCGCGCCCGACAACGCGCCACCGATGACGCAGGGGATGCCGAGTTGCGCCTGTCCCGTGGCCGCCGCCGCCACACAACCGAGCGCCAGTACCGTCTGCCCGGCCTGTCCCCACCACACGGTATCGCGCGTGCTCTGCGGTCCCTTCCGCCTCAGGTCCTCGATTGCTTTCGTGGCGTCCTTGCGGATGCGCGACGTCTCCAGCGTTTCGGCGGCGACGATCACCTCGCGCAGTGGCCGGCGCACGACTTCGGGCTGAGTGTTCATCTCGTCGTTGAGGATGCGCACCAACGAGGTGTCCCGCGCCGCGTTGCTGGCCAGCGTCCATTTCGCCATCGAGCCGATGGTGAGTTTTTCGACGCTGTCGCGATCCGCCGTCCAGGCGAGTGCGGCGACGACGGCGCGCGCCGGTTCCGCGTCGCCGGTGGCGAAATAGCGGCCCCAGTGGACGTCGATGGCGAAGGCGCCGGTCTCCTCGGTCATCAACTGGTCGAGCATCGGCCCGCCGCGGTAGAGATAACGCTCGATCAGCACCTTGCGCGACGGCATGCGTTCCACGTGCGCCGTCAGCACGTCCCGCCATGCGGCGAGGCCTGAATAGGCGATGGCTTTGATGAGAACGGCCTGCGAGTCCGGTGGCATCGGAAACATCGCCGTCACCAGAGCTTCGGCATGATCCGGATTGTCGCGCAAGACACCAGCGATGAAGCCGGTGTAGATGCCGGCTTCCTCCGGCTCGCGCAGCAGCCCGAGATCGCTCATCGCCTTGACGGCGACGGGCACATGGTCGGGGCGCTTCCTCTCGCGATAGGCGCTGATGAAGGCGAGCACGTCCTCGGATTTGGCGAAGCGGGGTGCTTTCTCGGCAGCGCTCGATTTGGCGCGTGGCGCGGCGTGCGCGGCGCCGCCATCGAACACGGCGATGGCCGGCAGCATGGCGACGATGGCTGCCGCTGAGGCGGCGATGGCGGCTGAGCGATACATGGGTAGCAAGCGAAACATGGGCTCCATCAGGTTGCATGTCCCGCGGCGATTTTATGGCGTCGCCGCGCGCGGCGTCGCGCCGTCGCTTGACGCCGCGCCCTGCCGCGTCGCAACTACGCCGCATGACGCACGACGATACGCCCCCGACCGACGACCTCGCGACCGCAGCGCCGCCGCGCAGCGGGCCTGAGGTCATTGCCGACTACATCAAGCGCTTGCCCGGCACGCCCGGCGTCTACCGCATGCTCGATGCGGCGGGCGATGTGATCTATGTCGGCAAGGCGCGAAACCTGAAAGCGCGCGTCTCCAATTATGCGCGCCTCGGCGGCCATACCAACCGCATCGCGCGCATGATCTCGGAAACGGTGGGAATGGAGTTCGTCTCGGTGCGCACCGAGGCGGAAGCGCTGCTGCTCGAAGCCAATCTCATCAAGCGCTTCAAGCCGAAATTCAACGTGCTGATGCGCGACGACAAATCGTTCCCGTACATTCTCATCGCACGCGACCACAGAAGCCCGCAGATCATGAAGCATCGCGGCGCGCGCACACGAAAAGGCGATTACTTCGGGCCGTTCGCCTCCGCTGGTGCCGTCAACCGCACCATCAACATGCTGGCGCGCGCGTTCCTGCTGCGCACCTGTTCCGACAGCGTCTACGACAGCCGCACGCGACCGTGCCTGCTGTATCAGATCAAACGCTGCTCGGCGCCGTGCACGGGAGAGATATCGCCCGACGACTATGCGGCGCTGGTCGATGAAGCCGTGCGGTTCCTGCGCGGCGAAAGCCAGAGCGTGCGCGAGATGTATCAGGCGCTGATGCAGGAAGCGTCCGACGCGCTGGAGTTCGAGCGTGCCGCGAAGTACCGCAACCGCCTGTGGGCGCTGGCGCACGTCACCGCTGACCAGTCGATCAACGCCGATGGCGTCGAGGAAGCCGACATCTTTGCCGTGCATCAGGAAGGCGGGCAGACGTGCATCCAGGTGTTCTTTTTCCGCGCCGGTCAGAACTGGGGCAACCGCGCGTATTTCCCGAAGGCCGATCGTTCGCTCGACGCGGGCGAGGTTCTCGGTGCATTCATCGCCCAGTTCTACGACGACAAGCCGGTGCCGCGCCTCGTACTGCTGTCGGCCGACGTGCCGGATCGTGACGTACTGACGGAAGCGCTGTCGAACAAGGCGGAGCGCCGCGTCGACGTGCGGGTGCCCGCCCGCGGCGTCAAATCCTCGCTCGTCGACCATGCGCTGACCAACGCGCGCGAAGCCCTCGGCCGCCGCCTTGCCGAAACATCGTCGCAGCGCCGATTGCTCGAGGCGGTTGCCGAGCGCTTCAAACTGGCGCGCGTGCCGCGGCGCATCGAAGTCTACGACAACAGCCACATCTCCGGCACCAACGCCGTCGGCGGCATGATCGTCGCGGGTGCGGAAGGCTTCGTCAAAAGCCAGTATCGCAAATTCAACATCAAGTCGGCGGCGCTGGCGCCGGGCGACGACTACGCGATGATGCGCGAGGTGCTGACGCGCCGCTTCAAGCGACTGGCGGGTGACGGCGTCGGGGCGAGCGACGTCGAGGCCTGCCCGTCCGCGAACTCCCCGGCAGCGACTGGTTCCTGCCCCCTTGAAGGTGGTTCCCAAAGGCCTGAGGCCTTTGGCGGGGCGCGGGGCAGCGCCCCGCAACGTCGGGACGGCAGCGACGGCGAACTTCCGGCCATCCTGCCTGAAACCGACGACGAGGACGACGCGACATCGCTCGACGATGCAGCTTTCCCCGACCGGCCGGACCTGGTCCTCGTCGATGGCGGCGCGGGACAGTTGAAGGTTGCCGTCGACGTGCTGCGCGACCTCGCGATTGCCGACGTGACGCTGATCGGCGTCGCGAAAGGACCCGACCGCGATGCCGGCCGCGAGCACTTCCATGTCCCGAACCCCGACGGTTCGGTGAGTGACCGGCCGGTGATGCTCGAGCCTCGCGATCCCGTCCTCTATTTCGTGCAGCGACTGCGCGACGAAGCGCACCGCTTCGCCATCGGTACGCATCGCGCCAAGCGCTCGAAAGCGACGCTGGCCAACCCGCTCGACGAAATCGCCGGCATCGGTCCGACGCGCAAGCGCGCGCTGATGACCCATTTCGGCTCGGCGAAGGCCGTCTCCCGCGCCGGCATCGAGGACCTGAAAGCGGTGACCGGGATCTCTGCCGAGATGGCCGAGAAGATCTACGACTTCTTCCACGAGCGGCGCGGTTGATCTGAATACCCTGTTCCGGCGGTGACTGCGGCGGGTCCCGCTGACCGCGATATTGGGTCCACGAATTCGATCTCGAGGAGCCGCCCGACATGTCGATCGTCAGAAAAGCAGCGCAAGTCACCGCCATCGGTCTCGGCGTCATCACCACCGTCGTCAGCGCGTCCGGTACGATCAGCGCCTTCTTCAACCCCGTCCGCATTGCGCCCGCGCATGCTTCACCGCCGACCGCCGTCGTTGCCGATCAGTTGTTCGATACGTTCAAATCGACCTGCTACGATCTGATGCCGGAAACCGCCGCCGTCGAGCGGCATGCGACGGCCAGCGGATGGACCGCGATCACCGGCCTGTCGCTCAGGATGCTGATGCCGCAGGACGGTGCGAAGTCGCTGAAGGCGTGGCAATTGCCGGCGGTCGAAGGACGCGCCGCGATGACCGTCGTCGTGTCGATTTCCGACATCAGTGCAGAACTTGCAGACGCCACACCGGACTTCGCCAAGTCGGACGTCTACGGTTGCAGCGTCATACCGGGCGCAATCGCCGATCACGACGCCCTCGGCCGCAACATCGCCGGCCTGATCGGTCGCGCGCACGACGGCGTCAATGACGCTGGCTCACTGCAATCGCACGACTGGGTCGGGCAGAACGCAACCCTCTCGGTCATCCTCTCGCATTACCGGCCGAAGCAGGGTGCAGGTGCCGGAATGCTGGCGATGCTCGCCCTGACGAAGTGAACCGGCCCGGCTCAGGATCGCGCCTTGCCGCGGATTTCGGCCTCGCTGAGCGATACGCCCTGTTGCTCGAGCCAGCGCTGCATGCGCTCGAGCTTGGTGTCGAACGAGCAGGTCGGCGGCTCGGCGTCCAGCACCCGCTGATATTCGGCGAGCAGCCGGTCGCGTTCTGCCGCCGACAGGTCGGACCAAGCGCGCAAGTGTCTTTGCATCGTCATATTCGATCATCCAGTTCCACCCGCACCGCATCAGACCGGCGCTTTCTCGGGCCGGCGGAGGCTTCGCGATGCATCGCCCCATTGACGACCCTGGCGGTCAATGGTGTACCACACGGCCATGAGCTTAGCCCCTGCCCGCTCCCATACCATGAGCCTGCCCAACGTGCTGACCTACGGCCGCATCGCGGCGGTACCGGCGCTGGTGGCGTGTCTCTATTTCCTCCAGGGCGACGTGGCCCGCTGGGCGGCATTCTCGCTGTTTGCGCTGGCGGCGCTGACGGATTGGCTCGACGGCTACCTGGCGCGCGCCTGGGAACAGCAATCGACGCTCGGCGCGATGCTCGACCCGATCGCCGATAAGCTGCTGGTCGGCGCCGTGCTGATGATGCTGGTGCACGACAACACCATCGGCGGGGTGTCGATCTGGGCGGCGATCATTATTCTCAGCCGGGAAATCCTGGTGTCGGGGCTGCGTGAGTTTCTCGCCGAGTTGAACGTCAAGGTGCGCGTTTCGCAACTGGCGAAATGGAAAACCACGGTGCAACTGGTGGCACTGGCCGTCTTGCTGGCGGGCCCCGCCGCCGCGCGCTTCTGGCCGCCGGCCGAGACGGTCGGCCTGGTGCTGCTGTGGCTGGCGGCGATACTGACGCTGTGGACCGGTTACGATTACTTGAAGGCCGGTGTTCGCCACGCCATGTCGAACTGATGCCCGACGGCAGCCGGCAAGCGCCATCGACCGCCGACGAGAAAGTCCTGCCATGACCGACGCCGCCGCCAAGTCCACCGCCCCCGCACTCGAGATCCTGTATTTCGCCTGGGTGCGCGAAAAGATCGGGCGGCCGGGCGAGACCGTTTCGCCCCCGAGAGAGGTCGCAACCATCGCCGATCTGGTGCGTTGGCTGGCGGCGCGCGGACCGGAGTATGCGGAGGCCTTCGCGCGCCCGGAAGTCGTTCGCGCGGCCATCGACAAGACGCACGTGAAGGCCAGCGCACCGCTGGCGGGCGCGCGCGAGGTGGCGTTCTTCCCACCGGTCACCGGAGGCTGACGACCATGGCCGTGCGCGTGCAGCGCGAGGATTTCGATATCGCGCACGAGGTGCGAGTGGCGAGCGCCGTCTCGGACGATGTCGGCGCCGTCGTCACGTTCACCGGCACCGTGCGCGGCGGCGGCGGGGCCTCGCCCATCGTGGCGATGGAACTCGAACACTACCCCGGCATGACCGAAG
>JBKBNR010000010.1:0-18113 GCA_046295315.1 Hyphomicrobiaceae bacterium | reverse complement strand
GCCTGCCCGATCTGGTGCGAGGGCTTCTCGCCTCAGGCTGAACCTGTTTCGCGCCGCGGCCGGGACGGCGGCGCTGCAAATTTGCGCCAGAGCCAAAGCGGGATTCGCAACAACGGATAGATAAAGTGCAAGGCACGCGGCAGCGGCCAGCGGCGGGGCGGCGGGACACTGATCTCGGATGGAGTTGCAGCCTTCGACTCGCTCATCGGCACGTCACCCGCGTGATGCTCGGCAGGGTTTCACCTTCCTCGGTCAGAGCGTCGTCGGCAATCGACGTTCCCGTGTCCTGCAGGATCAGCATGACCGCCAGCCGCCCGGCGCCGCCCGTCGGAAGCCAGTTGCCCGGACGCGCATCGCGCGCCACCGAAACCACAAACGTGTCGTTCGGGGAGACAGCGATGGTGTCGCTGGTGAAGGCATAGCGGCCGGCGGGGTTGTCGATCAAAGCGCCGTCCTTGTCGAAAACGCCGATACTCCACCAGCGGGCCTTGAAGGCGGCACCCTCGATGACATAGTCGCAGGAGGAGTAAAGAACGCGGCCGTCGCTGTCCTCCACGGCAACGTAGGTCCGCGAGATGTCGGACGACAGCGGCAAGGCGCCGAGGCGGGCGAAGTGAGCGCGCGCGTAAGGGTCGCTGTTGCGGCGCGTCGCCTGCCCCCACGAGACCCAGGGACCGACGCGCTCGACGGAGAGCGCCGATCCGGCGTCGACCATGTACCAGTGCGTGCCGATGCCGCCGATGAGAATGATGCCGACGAAGAGCGCGATGTCGGACGCACGGGTGACGAGAGCCCGGATGCGCTGGCGGAGGAGGTAGAGCTCGAAATTCATGGCCGCCGGTCTCAGGTCTCTCAACGTGTCTCGCGCGGGGTGGACTGCGTTTCCGTCGCCGTCTGCGTTCGGGGCGGTGGTGCGGCGTCACCCCGCCGCTGCTGCGGTTCGCCGGGCGTAGCGGGAGCTTCACCGCCGGCAGCTCGCCGCATGGCGCCGGCCAGTCGCTTGAGAGCGTCGCGCGTCGTCGAGGGCAGGCGTTGATCGCGCGGGGCGACGCCACGTTCGGCGGCGAGCAGGGGATCGCTGCGGCGTATTTCCGCGAGCTTTTGCTGTTCTTCGATCTGGCGGGGGTGGACCGGCAGGCCGGGTATCTGCGGAATGTTCATGTCGGTGTGAGCAACAGACATGAAGGCGTTCCAAATCTGCGCCGGCAAGCTGCCGCCGGTGACGTTGCGCATCGGGCGGAAGTCGTCGTTGCCGACCCAGACGCCGGCGACGTACTGGCCAGTGTAGCCGACGAACCAGGCGTCGCGATAGCTGGAACTGGTGCCGGTCTTGCCGGCCGAATAGGTGAAGGGCAGTTTGGCGCGGCCGCCGGTGCCGCTCTCGACCACCGCCTGCATCATCTGGTTCATCGCTTCCGCCACCGGCCGCTGGATGACCTGCGGCGCCTTCGGCGCGTCCTGTTCGCGCGTGTAGATGGTCTCGCCTTGCGAATTGACGAGTTCGAGAACCGCATAGGGCTTCGCCAGCTTGCCGCCGTTGGCGAACGTCGCGATGCCGCCGGTGTGCTCGATCAGTGTAACGCCACCGTCGCCGAGGGCCATCGAGCAGGTCTTGCGGATCCCGCTGACGTGCAGTCGCTCGACCATCTCCATGACTTTCTCACGACCGATGCGCAGCGACAGATCGACAGCGACGGTGTTGAGCGAGCGGGCGAGAGCTTCGGTCAGCGTCAGCGAGCGACCGCCGCCGCCGCCGCCGCTATAGTTCTTCGGCGACCAGTTGCCACACGAGCGCGAGGCATCACGGACGATCGAGCGCGGCGTCATGCCGTCTTCCAACGCCACGGCGTACACATAGGGCTTGAACGAAGAACCGGGCTGTCTGCGGGCCGCCGTGGCGCGGTTGAACTGGCTTTCACCATAGTCGAGCCCGCCGACGATGGCGCGGACGGCGCCGTCGACATCCATGGCGACGAGCGCACCGGATCGCGCGGCAACGGCACGTCCCGAGGAGCGAATGACGGAGACGAGAGCTTCTTCCGCCGCCCGCTGCAGATTGAGGTCGATGGTGGTGCGCGCGGTGAGCACATACTGGCCCTTGCCGGCGGCGACGCGCTGCACTTCCTCGAAGGCCCAGTCGAGGAACCAGTCGGGCGTGTTGGTGGAACGGTTCTCGACGATACGGGCGGGCTGCAGTCGTGCCGCATGAACCTGACCCGCAGAGTAGTATCCGGCCTCGACGAGATTGGAGAGCACCTCGTTGGTGCGCGCCCGCGCGGCGGGCAGGTTCACGTGCGGCGCGTATTTCGTCGGCGCCTTGAACAGGCCGGCGAGCAGCGCGGCCTCGGCCATGTTGATGTTGCGGACGGACTTGCCGAAGTAGAACTGCGAGGCGGCTTCGACACCGAACGCGCCGCCGCCCATGTAGGCGCGGTCGAGATACATTTTCAGGATCTCGCGCTTTTGGAACCGGCTTTCGAGGAGGAAGGCGAGGAACACCTCCTTGAGCTTGCGCGTGATCGAGCGTTCCGACGAGAGGAACAGGTTCTTGGCGAGTTGCTGGGTGAGCGTCGAACCGCCCTGTACGACGTCGTTGGCTTGCAGGTTGGTGACGAGCGCGCGGAACGTGCCGAGAAAGTCGACGCCGAAGTGCTCGAAGAAGCGCCGGTCCTCGGTGGCGAGTGTGGCGCGGATCATATGGTCTGGAATTTCGTCCAGCGGCACGGCGTCGTTGTGGAGGATGCCGCGCTTGCCGATTTCGGTGCCGTTGCGGTCGAGGATCTTCACCGCGTACTGGCCAGTGAGGAAGCGGGCTTCGTCGAACTCGACGAGGGCGGGAAGGGCCAGCGCATACAACACGACGAGGCCGCCGGCGCCGAGTGTGAGGGCATCGCTGGCCAGTTCGTTGGCGAGACGCTTCCAGCCGGTGATCTTGAAACGGGCGAAATAGCTCGAACCGGCATTCCAGCGGTCGGACAGCCACGCGCGCGTCTCGGCGAGAGCCGAATCGATCCGCGAATCGAGGCTCAGCCAGTCGATGATGCGGTCACGCCCGCCTTCCTTGAAGAACCAATCGCTCAAGTGCCAGTGCCTCGAGATTGCAGGACGCGCTGCCGACGCGGCGCACCAGATCGTTTACGACGTTTGCAGGTCTGGAATTAAGCGTTTTCGTCGCCGCGCGTCCGACCTATACCGGGCTTGTTGTCGGGTTGACACGCTCGCCGCCGCGCCGAGCGGTAGATCGCGACGGTCCGTTGGCTTTTTTGCGGCGGCCGGCGGCGCAACGGTGTTGCCGTGCACGGCCTGGCGGTTGGAAATCGCGAGATGGAAGCAGGTGAACATGTCGCAGGAAGATCGCGTACCGTTCTGGCAGACCAAATCGCTGGACGACATGACCCAGGAAGAGTGGGAGTCGCTCTGCGACGGCTGCGGACGCTGTTGCCTGCTGAAACTCGAGGACGAAGACGACGGCACGATACACCTGACGCGGCTGGCGTGCGGGCTGCTCGACATCGGGTCGTGCCGTTGCTCCGACTACGACAATCGCCATCGCGAGATGCCGGATTGCGTGGCGATCACCCCGGACAAGGTGCGTTCGCTCGCCTGGCTGCCGGTTTCGTGCAGCTATCGGCGGATTGCGGACGGGCGCGGGCTCGCCTGGTGGCACCCGCTCGTGTCGGGGACGCCGGAGACAGTGCATCAGGCGGGCATTTCCGTTCGCGGGTGGGCACTGAGCGAGCGGCGTGTCTCTGCCGATGATGTTCTGCGCTACATCATCTCCGACTTTGTAGACGGCTGATGACGTTCCCAAGTATTGCAAGTTATCCGCGTCGCGTCGTGCGGTGGTATTGTGGACAGTTTTCGCGTGTTTTTGAAGTATAAATCCGTTTTTTCTTTGTCCGTTTTCGTTTTTGTGTTTGACAGCGCGCCGCTTATGAAGTACTTATTGTGTATAACGCGGAACGTGGGCGGCCTGACAAGGCCTCGGCAACGCATCAACTCTCCGATGTTCTCAGCGCTGGAGCCTCATGTCACTCGATGAAGCGGCATGGACCGAGATCGCGCGACTTTGGCAGACGGGTGAACTGCCAGTGACGGCGATTGCCGAGCGCTTCGGCCTTTCACGTCAGAAGCTGGTTGCCGTTGCGCGGCTCCGGATGTGGCCGGCACGGGCGAGCGGCAAACCTGGTCCCGCGCGGTCGGCAATCCAGGCTGGTGCAGGCAAACGGCGCCAGGGCTCGGCCGGGGACGGGGACGACGGGGAGGCGTCGGCCGGGGTGGCGCCACGCGCCGCTGCCGCCAAGCCGACGACGGCACACCGGAAAACCCGGCAGTCGCGGCGCGACATGTTGCAGCGCCTGTTCGATGCGGTGGATGCCAAGCTGATCCGGTTGGAACGACATATGGCAGATGATGGCGATGCGACGGCGGCCGATGGCGAGCGAACGGCGCGCTCACTCAACTCACTGATCCGAAGTTTCGAGAAGCTGACGGCATTCGAGGACAAGCTCGGCAAGGATGCAGGACAGCGCGGGGCTCGAGTTCGAGACGGGGGTGAGCGTGAGACGACGGAGCACCGCCGCCAGGAACTTGCGCGACGCATTGCGAAATTGCGCCAGCAACGATGACATCGCGCGCCTGCTGGCCTCGCTCTCCGACAACGATTTGTCGTTCGTGCTCGGCGACTGGCAGGTTTGGGCGCGCGACGACCAGTTGCCACCCGAAACGAAGGACGCCGCGCCGTGGCGCGTCTGGCTGATCCTCGGCGGACGCGGGGCGGGCAAAACGCGCGCGGGCGCCGAGTGGGTGAAGGCGAAGGCGCTGGGCGCAGCGCCCATCGCCGACGCACCCGCGCGGCGCATCGCGCTGGTCGGCGAGACGATTGGGGATGTGCGCCGCGTGATGATCGAAGGGCAATCGGGACTGCTCGCCATCCACGGTGATGACGGGCGCCCGCGCTACGAGGTATCGAAGGGCGAGATTGTCTGGCCGAACGGAACGATAGCGCAGGCGTTCTCGGCGGAATGCCCCGACGCGCTGCGCGGGCCGCAGTTCGCGGCCGCATGGTGTGACGAACTGTGCAAATGGCGCAACGCGGAAGAGACCTGGGACATGCTGCAATTTGCCTTGCGTCTCGGCGAGGTGCCGCAAGTGGCTATCACCACGACGCCGCGCCCGATACCGTTGTTGAAGGCCATCATGGCGGATGCGCAGACCGTGACCAGTCGTGCTTCGACGATCGCCAATGCGGCGAACCTGGCGCCGACGTTCATCGCCGAAATGAGCCGTCGCTATGCGGGCACCCTGCTCGGTCGTCAGGAACTCGAAGGCGAAGTGATCGCGGACATGCGCGGCGGATTGTGGCGGCGCGACTGGATCGACGACGCTCGCGTTGGGCAACCGCCGCCGCTGCGCACGGTGGTGGTTGCCGTCGACCCGCCGGTGACGGCGACGGCCGCCTCCGATGCCTGCGGTATCGTGGTTGCCGGTCGCGGTGACGACGGCCGCGCCTATGTCGTCGACGACCGAACGATCCAGGGGCGTGAGCCGACGGTGTGGGCGCGGGCGGTGCGCGCCGCCTATCACGACCACCACGCCGACAGGGTCGTCGCCGAAATCAACCAGGGTGGCGATCTGGTGGTCGGCGTGCTGAAGCAGATCGACGCGGCGATGCCTGTGAGGACGGTGCGGGCGACGCGCGGCAAGTGGGTGCGGGCCGAGCCGGTGGCGGCGCTCTACGCGGAGGGCCGGGTGGTGCATGCCGGACGTTTCGATGCGCTCGAGGAGCAACTGGTGGCCTTCGGCAGCGACGGCAAGGCGGGCGGGCGCAGTCCTGATCGTCTCGACGCACTGGTGTGGGCGCTGACCGACCTGATGATCGACCCGCCGGCGCCAGTAGCACCACCCAAGCCGCCGGTGATGCCGATGTTACGGCGCCTCTGAAGTGCCGCAACAGCCGAACCATCCGGTGGTCGGCGGTTCTGAACCAATCGAGACAGCAAGCGAGGACCAAGCGAATGGCGCGCATCAGCGATGCGTTCGCCCGGCTGATGCCGTGGCGCCCGCACGACCAGACCGCAACCGAGGCCAAGGCGAGCCGCGCGCAGCGTCTCGTCGCAATCGAGAGTCTCGGTGCGCCGGTCTGGGCGCCGCGTGACTATGCGGCCTTCGCTCGCGAAGGCTTCATGCAGAACGCGATCGTCTATCGTTCGGTGCGGATGATTGCGGAAGCCGCGGCGACGATACCGCTGCTGCTTTACGAAGGCGCGACGGATCTCGACAGTCACCCGCTGCTCGATCTGCTGGCGAACCCCAGCGCGGAGCTGACGGGAACAGAGTTCTTCGAGAGCTGGTACGGCTACCTGCTGGTTTCGGGTAACGCCTACATCGAGGCGGTCGCCGTCGACGGCCGCTTGCGGGAGTTGCACGCGCTGCGTCCTGATCGCATGAGAGTGGTGCCCGGTCGCGACGGCTGGCCGGAGGGATATGACTACACCGTCGGCGGCAACACGGTGCGCCTCAGCGGTGACGTGACCGACGGCGTTCGCCGCATTCTGCATCAGCGACTGTTTCATCCCGCGAACGACTACTACGGCATGAGCCCCATCGAAGCTGCGGCATCGGCGATCGACATCCATAATCAGGCCGGCAAGTGGAACAAGGCGCTGCTCGACAATTCGGCCCGGCCATCCGGTGCGCTGGTCTATTCTTCGCGCGAAGGTCAACTGACGGATGAACAGTTCGAGCGATTGAAAGGTGAGTTGGAGACGGGGTTCCAAGGCGCTCGCAAGGCCGGGCGTCCGATGTTGCTCGAAGGCGGGCTCGACTGGAAGCCGCTCGGGATGAGTCCCAAGGACATGGACTTCGTCGAGGCGCGCAACGCCGCCGCGCGGGAGATCGCACTGGCGCTCGGGGTGCCGCCGATGCTGCTCGGCATCCCCGGTGACAACACATACTCCAATTATCAAGAAGCAACGCGCTCGCTGTGGCGGCAGACCGTCTTGCCACTGGTCTCGCGCAGCGCCAAGGCGCTCTCGACGTGGCTGGCCCCGGCGTGGGGCGACAGGCTTGAGCTGCGGCCCGATCTCGATGCGATCGACGCACTGTCCAGCGAACGCGATCAATTGTGGTCGCGGCTGGAGAGGTCGAGCTTCCTGACGCGCGACGAGAAGCGGGCGGCGGCTGGGTATGGCCCGTCCGCTGGTCCTGACAACGACGGCTGAACGCCTTCGACCGACGACTTGCGACAACCGAGATGAGGAGAGGTTTGCCGATGGCAGATCGCGACGGCGCGCGTCCGGGCGGCAGCGCATATCCGCCGGGAAGCGAGGCGCAGTTCACCGCACTCGACCTCAAGAGTGTCGACGGGGACGGGACATTCGAGGGCTATGCCAGCGTGTTCGACCGCGAAGACCTCGGCCGCGACGTCGTGCTGGCCGGTGCGTTCCGCGACAGCCTCTCGAAACGCGGTGCTTCGGGCGTGCGGATGTTGTTCCAGCACGATCCTGCGGAGCCCATCGGCACATGGCTGGAGTTGCACGAAGACGCCAAGGGTCTGTTCGCACGCGGCAGGATTGCGGCGGGCGTGGCGCGGGCGCGTGAGGTGCTGTCGCTGATGCGAGCCGGCGCCGTCGATGGTCTCTCGATCGGCTTTCGAGCCGTGCAGGCGAAGCGCGACCCGCGCTCGGGCCTCAGGCGGATCGCCAAGGTCGACCTGCTCGAGATTTCCATCGTGACGTTTCCGATGCTGCCGGACGCTCGCATCTCCGGCGTCAAGTCGAGGCCTTTCGAAGGCCGCATGCCGAGCGAGCGGGAGATGGAGCGATGGCTGACGCGCAGCGCCGGACTGACGCGGGCGGCGGCGCGGGCGGTGATGCGCGACGGAATGACGGGGCTCGCGGCCTTGCGGGATGCGGGGGCGACGCCGGACGGCGAGCAGTGGCTGGCGACACGCATGCGCGAGGCTGCGCGGAAGCTGGCCCGCCGGGTTTGATCGACAGGCAACCTACAACTCCAACAGCAGGGCAACGAATGAGCAACAGAACCGAGTTCGAGTCGAAGTCGGCCGGCAGCGATGTCGCCAACGCCTTCGACGAATTGATGCGCGCCTTCGAAGACTATAAGGACACCAACGACCGCAGGCTCGCCGAGATCGAGCGGCGCTCGGCCGACGTCGTGACCAGCGACAAGCTGGAGCGGATCGACAAGGCGCTCGACGCGCTGGCGGTGAAGGCGCAGCGGCCGCAGATCGGCGCCGCACCGCGCAGCGCCATCGGCAGCGAGCACCGTGCGGCGTTCGAAGGCTATGTGCGCAAGGGTGAGACGGGGCGGCTCGTTGCCGTCGAGAGCAAGGCGTTGTCGTCAGGCTCCGATCCCGACGGCGGCTATCTGGTGCCGGACGAGACCGAGACGACGATCAACGGCGCGCTGCGCTCGATTTCGCCGATCCGCGCCATCGCAGGCGTGCGCCAGGTTTCGGGATCTGTCTACAAGCGTCCCTACGCGGTGACGGGCTTCGCCACCGGGTGGATCGGCGAGACCGCAGCACGCCCAGAGACGGCGGCGCCGACGCTTGCCGAGCTTGCCTTCCCGACGATGGAACTCTACGCCATGCCGGCGGCCACCGCGAGCCTGCTCGAGGACAGCGCCGTCAACATCGACGAGTGGCTGGCGGAGGAGGTGCGCATCGCCTTCGCCGAGCAGGAAGGCACCGCGTTCGTCAGCGGCGACGGCGTCAACAAGCCGAAGGGCTTTCTCGACTATGCCAAGGTCGACAACGCGAGCTGGACCTGGGGCAGCATCGGCACCATCGCGACCGGCGTATCGGGTGCCTTTCCGGCGAGCGATCCGGGCGACAAGCTGATCGATCTCGTCTACGCGGTGAAGGCCGCATACCGCGCCAACGCACACTTCGTGATGAACCGGACGACGCAGTCGCAGGTGCGCAAGCTCAAGGACGGCGACGGTACCTACATCTGGCAGCCATCGACGGAGCCCGGCCAGTCGCCGACGCTGCACGGATTCCCGGTGATGGAAGCGGAAGCGATGCCGGATATTGCGGCGGGCAGCCACGCTGTCGCGTTCGGCGATTTCCGTCGCGGATATCTGATCGTCGACCGTGTCGGCATTCGCGTGCTGCGCGATCCCTACAGCTCCAAGCCCTACGTATTGTTCTACACGACCAAGCGCGTCGGCGGCGGCGTGCAGGACTTCGACGCGATCAAGCTGCTCAAGTTCGGCGTCTGATGCGTTGAGCGCCAATGCGCGCGGTGTCTCCTCCTCCAACGCGCGCAAAACTGGCGAGGCCGTCTTATCCCCGAGGCGGCCTCGCACCTTATCATGAGCCTCGACACGAACGAGCTGCGCAATGCGAGGAACCCCAGACGATGGCGATGGTGCTGAGAAGTGGACCGAACCTGGAGCCGGTGACGATCGAGGAGGTCAAGGCGCATTTGCGGGTTGACGCGAGCGACGAGGATGCGCTGCTCGCGAGCCTCGTGTTGACGTCGCGGCTGCACATCGAGGCAGCGCTGGGCATTGCGCTCGTGAACCAGAGCTGGCGCATGGTGCTCGACGTTTGGCCGAAGAGCGGCATCGTCGCCATGCCGATCGGACCGGTGATGTCGATCGAAGAGGTGCGCGTCCTTGGAGCCCATGGTGACGTGAGCACCGTTGCGTCGGAGACATACCATCTCGACGTCGCCGGCCGTCCTCAGCGTCTCGTGCCTCATGCGGGCACATGGCCCGATCCCGGGCGCCGGACGGCGGGTATCGAGATCGACCTGGTCGCTGGCTATGGCGCAGCGGCGCAAGATGTGCCCGCGCCGATCCGGCAGGCGCTGCTGCTGCTGATCGCGCATTGGTACGAGCATCGCGATCCGTTCGAGATCGGCGCACCGCAGACCAACGTGCCGAACGCAGTCAGCCGACTGCTGGGTCCGTATCGCGCGGTGAGGTTGTGATGCAGCTTCGGATCGGGGACCTGCGGCACCGGTTGACGCTGGAGCAGGCGCTACGCGACGACGATGACAGCGGTGGCGCGACAGAGACATGGGTGGCGCTGGCCGAGGTCTGGTCGGCGGTTCGTGCGATGAACGGCGACGAGCGAACGGATGCCGACCAACTGGCGGCAAGAGTGACGCACGAAATCTGGATCCGACGGCGAAGCGGTGTGAGCGCCGATATGCGCTTTCGCAAGGGCGGCCGCGTGTTCGAGATCCGAGCGGTGCTCGACGACTGGCAACGGGGCCGGCTGCTGAGATGTCTGTGTGAGGAGCGTGACCTGTGAGGGTTAGCGTCGATATTCGCGGGCCGCTGCGGCGCTGGTCGCATGCGGTGCTTGCGCGCGTCGAAAGCCGTATTCAGGAGCGCCGTGGAGCGGCGATGTGGAGGGCATCGTTGCGACCGGGTGCCCTCGCACAGGACCCATCGCTTTCCGACGCAGCGAGGGGCAATGGCAACGGAATACATGAACCGGAGGCTGGCGCATGACCAGTGCAGCTCTCGACTTGCAACGATCGCTCTATCAGATGCTGCGCAATGATGGTGCTCTGTTGGCGGCGCTCGGCGGCGCACGGATCTATGACGACGTACCGCAACGCGCTGAGCTTCCATACGTGACCTTCGGTCAGAGCGTGATGCGCGACTGGTCGACCGGGAGCGAAACGGGGAACGAGCATGTGCTGACGCTGCACGTTTGGTCGCGCGTGCCAGGCCGCAAGAGGCTGCACGAGATCATGGATGTTCTGGTCGAAAGACTGCACGAGCAGCCCCTCGCTCTGCAGGACCACAGGGTCGTGAACGTGCGGCATGAAATATCCGACGCGCGCCGCGACACGGACGGCGAAACCTACCACGGCGTCGTCCGCTTCCGCGTGGTGACCGAGCGGCTTTGATGACCGACCCGGCCAATTGACGCACGGCCCAGCAACAATGCGATCAGGAAAGGCATGACACGATGAGCGCCCAACGCGGCAAGGACTTGCTGTTGAAGGTCGACGGCAGCGGCATGGGAACTTTCACCACGGTTGCCGGGCTTCGATCGCGGTCGATCGCTTTCAATACCGAAACAGTCGACGTGACAAACGCCGATTCGGCCGGGCAATGGCGTGAGCTGCTCGGCGGCAGCGGGGCAAAATCGGCGCGGGTCACGGGGGCCGGAATCTTCAAAGATGCCACGTCCGACGAGATCGTGCGCAGCTTGTTCTTCGACGGTGTCATTCGCCCCTGGCAGGTGATCATACCCGACTTCGGCACCGTCACCGGCGACATGCAGGTGACGTCCTTCGAGTTGACCGGTCGCCACGACGGCGAGGTGGCATTCGAGTTGTCACTCGATAGTGCAGGTGCACTGGCTTTCGCAGCGCTTTGATTGACCCGAGGGAGAATTGCAGGATGGCCAACGCCCGTCGCGGTGAGATCGAAGCGACGCTCGATGGCAGGCGGTGGCGGCTTTGTCTGACGCTCGGTGCGCTGGCGGAACTGGAGCAGGCGTTCGGTGCGGAAGATATGCTGGCGCTCGCACTTCGCTTCGAGAGCGGCCGGATTTCTTCGCGTGATGCGGTGCGGATTATCGCCGCCGGCCTGCGCGGGGGCGGCTCCGACGTGACGGAGGAGGACGTTGCGAGGATGCAAGCCGACGGCGGCATCAGCGGGTTCATCGACATCGTGGCGCGGTTGCTTTCAGTGACTTTCGCAGGTGACGAGCGGGCAGCGACGGTGACTGTTGCCCCGACAAGCCGGATGCCAAGGGAGGCGGGTCCCACTGGCCCTTTCCCTGGGACGACGTGATCGCGGTCGCCCTCGGCGTACTTCGTCTCGATCCAGCCGCCTTCTGGTCGATGACGGTGACGGAACTGCGTGCTGCGCTCTCTGTGCTGGGGGCAGCGCACGCGCAGGAGCGGCCCCCAGCCCGGAGCGACGTCGTACAAATGATGCAACGCTTTCCTGATCGGAGCGAGACATGAACGAAGCCGGCGATGGCGAAGAATGGATCGTGCGCGTGTCGGCAGATACCAGCGCGTTGACACGCAGCCTGACCGACGCGGAATACCTCGGCCGCCGCTTCAGCGCTTCGCTCGTCGACGCCTTCGAGGGGATTGCCGTGAAGGGCCGCAGCCTCGGTGACGTCCTGCGGTCACTGGCGCTCAGCCTTTCCAACATGGTGTTGAAAGCCGCATTGCGGCCGCTGGAGCAGAGCTTTGGCAATGTGCTTGCCGGGATGTTCGCCGGCGCGACGGGGTTCACCAACGGTGGCGCATTCGCGCAAGGCTTGCCGGTGCCGTTCGCCCGCGGTGGCGTGATCCAGACCCCGATCGGATTTCCGATCGGCAATGGCCGCATGGGGGTGGCTGGCGAAGGCGGTGCGGAAGCGATCATGCCGCTGGCACGCGGTCCCGATGGGCGTCTCGGCGTCGTGGCTTCGGGCGGCGGTACGCCGATCAATGTCACGGTGAACGTGAACACCACGGACGCCGAAAGTTTCGTGCGCTCGGAGAGCCAGGTGGCGGCCATGCTGGCGCGCGCCGTCGCTTTCGGGCAGCGCAATCTCTAAGGGGGCAAAGTGGCGAACTTTCACGAGGTACGCTTTCCAACCGGCATTTCGCGCGCGTCTCAAGGCGGGCCGGAACGCAGAACGGATGTCGTGGTTCTTGGCTCCGCGCACGAGGAACGCAACGCGCGATGGGCGGATTCGCGGCGCAGTTACAACGCAGGCTACGGCGTTCGCTCGCTCGATGACCTCGACGAGGTGATCGTCTTCTTCGAGGAGCGGCGAGGCCGCCTCTATGGCTTCCGCTGGCGCGATGCGATGGATTGGAAGTCCTGCGTGCCGAGCGAACAGCCACGTCCGCTCGATCAGACGATCGGCATCGGCGACGGTGTGACGACAGCCTTTCAATTGGTGAAGACTTATGGGCGCGATTTCGCCCCGTGGCGCCGCAAGATAAGAAAGCCCGTCTTGGACAGCGTCACGGTCGCGATCGATGGAACGATCGCGGAACCTGGTTCGCAGTTCGTCGTCGACGCATCGACGGGCATGGTCACTTTCATCGGTGGTTACGTTCCTGCGGCGGGAGCCGTCGTCACCGCAGGATACGCGTTCGACGTGCCGGTGCGGTTCGATACCGATCGCCTGGAGGTCAACATCCAGGGGTTTCGTCACGGCGCCATTCCGAGCATTCCGGTGATCGAGGTGCGTACATGAAGCAATTGCCGCCTGGAATGCAGGAGCACCTCGACGGTGGTGCAACGACGCTGTGCTGGTGCTGGCGCACGACGAGACGAGACGGCGTCGTACTCGGCTTCACGGACCATGATCGAGATCTGGAGTTCGATGGTACGGTGTTCGAGGCTGCCGCAGGGTTCACGGCGAGCGAAATCAGGGAGTCGATCGGTCTCAGTGTCGACAATCTCGATGTGACGAGTGCGTTGTCGTCCGAGCGTATCTCTGAAGCGGACTTGGCGGCTGGACGCTTCGATGATGCTCGCGTCGAGATCTTTCGCGTCAATTGGCAGGAGCCGTCGCAACGTGTCCTGATGCGGAGCGGCAGTCTTGGAGAAGTCCGGCGGAGCGGCAACATCTTCAGTGCCGAGGTGCGCGGGCTCGCTCACTATCTGCAGCAGCCGCGCGGGCGTGTTTTCCAGTATGGCTGCGACGCCGATCTCGGCGACGCCCGCTGTGGCATCAATCTCGATCATGTGGCTTTTCGAGGCGTAGGCAGCATCTCGAGTGCCACGGATGCGCGACGTTTCATCGTTTCAGGGCTCGCACATTTTGCGAGCGCGTGGTTCACGCGCGGATTGCTGACATTCACGTCCGGAGCGGCCAACGGCCAGTCGGTCGAGGTGAAGCGGCATTTCGCCTCCGCGTCGACGGTGACGATCGAGCTTTGGCAACCGGCGCGACAACCCGTCCAGCCGGGACAGACGTTCGTCGTTCGGGCCGGGTGCGACAAGTCCTTTGCGACCTGCCGCGAGAAGTTCAGCAACGCCGAGAACTATCGCGGCTTCCCGCACATGCCGGGCAACGATCTGTTGACTGCCGTGGTGCGGCCCGGCCAGCGCTGAAGGTGGCTCGCGTGTCGGAAGGGGGGCGCAGAGATGCCGCAGCATCGCGCGAAACGATCGTGCGTGCTGCCCGTCGCTGGATCGGTACGCCGTATCATCACCAGGCGAGTACGCGGGGTGTCGGTGTGGACTGCTTGGGGCTCGTGCGCGGAGTATTCCGGGAGTTGTTCGGGTGCGAACCAGAACCGCTGCCCGGATACTCCGCGGACTGGGGTGAAGCTGGCGGTGGTGAATGTCTGCTCGAAGCCGCCGAGCGTCATTTGATGCGTGCTGGCGGGACGGCGATCGAGCCGGGTGACGTTCTCATCTTCCGCATCCGGCGAGCCGCCATCGCCAAGCACGCGGCGATAGCCTCCTCCCGTGGCGCGATGATCCACGCCATCGAGAAGGCCGGGACCATCGAAGTGCCGATCAGCGCATGGTGGCGGCGGCGCCTGGTCGGTCAATTCTCCTTCCCTGTTCCACACGATTGAAGCGGAGCGCATCATGGCCACTCTGGCGCTCGCCGCCGTCGGCGCAGCGGTCGGCAGCACCTTGTTGCCGGCTGGCATTTCGGTGCTTGGGGCCACAGTAAGCGGCGCGACGATCGGTGCGCAGATCGGTGCGTTCGCGGGATCGTATGTCGATCAGATGCTGCTCGGGCCTTCCGGCGGCGGTGGCGCCGTCCACGGGCCCCGGCTGAGCGAGCTACACGTCACGTCCTCGACAGAAGGCGCGCCGATGCCACGAGTCTATGGACAGGCGCGTCTTGGCGGGCAGGTGATATGGGCCGACGAGATCGAGGAGGAGGCGGTCACCAGTTCGGCTGGCGGTGGTGGAAAAGGTCTCGGCGGTGGTGGCGCGACCAGCGTCAGCTATCGCTATCATGCGAGTTTTGCGGTTGCCATCGCCGAGGGTGCGGTCACCGGCATCGGACGGATATGGGCGGATGGTCGTGAACTGGAACTCGGTGAGATCCTCTATCGCGTTCACCTCGGAGAAGAGGATCAAGCGCCCGATGAACTGATCGTGGCGCGTATGGGCGCGGCTGGAGCACCGGCTTACAGGGGCGTCGCGTACATCGTGTTCGAACGCTTGGCCCTCGCGGACTTCGGTAATCGGATCCCGCAACTGAGCTTCGAAGTGCATCGGGATCTCGATCCGTTGAGCGCGGAGATTCGCGCGGTCGTGATGATCCCGGGCTCGGGCGAATTCGCGTATGCGATTACACCCGTGACCCGGAGCATCGGCGCGGGCAGTTCTCTTGCGGAGAACGTGCACACTTTGCACGGCGGGACGGATTGGTCGGTCGCGCTGGACCAGTTGCAAAGCTCGTTGCCCAATGTGGCGCATGTCTCCTTGATCACGTCGTGGTTCGGCACCGATTTGAGAGCCGGCAACTGCGAAATCACGCCGAAAGTGGATGCGGCGATCAAGGCGACGGCACCGATGGCGTGGTCTGTGGCAGGGTTGACGCGCGCAACTGCACCTGTGGTGAGCCAGAAGGACGGCCGGCCGGTTTACGGGGGAACACCGTCGGACAACTCGGTGATCGAGGCCATCCGGGACTTGAAGCAACGCGGGTATGGGGTGACGCTGACGCCGTTCGTGCTGATGGATATTCCGCCCGACAACGCCTTGGTTAATCCTTACACCCGCGAGACGCCGCAGCCGAGTTATCCCTGGCGCGGGCGCGTGACGTGTGATCCGGCCCCGGGCGTCTTGGGCACCGTCGACAAGTCGATGGCCGCCGCAGAGCAGATCGCGGGTTTCTGCGGAACCGCGGCCGTCAGCGATTTCGCCATTGCGGGGGAAACCGTTGCCTATTCGGGTCCTGCAGAATGGAGCTTCCGGCGGATGGTGCTGCACTACGCGCACCTGGCCAAAGCGGCGGGCGGAGTCGATGCCTTCGTAATCGGCTCGGAGTTGCGCGGACTGACGCGGGTGCGCAGCTCGACATCGGACTTTCCGTTCGTCGATGCGCTCGTCGCACTCGCCGCTGATGTCAAAGCGATACTCGGCCCTGCGACCAAGGTGACATACGCAGCCGACTGGTCGGAGTATTTCGGCTACCACCCGGCCGACGGATCGGGAGATGTCTACTTCCACCTCGATCCGCTGTGGGCCTCACCCGACATCGATGCGATCGGCATCGATCTCTATTGGCCACTCGCCGATTGGCGTTACGGTACTGGTCACGCGGATGCTGCGGCGGGTGCTCGGTCGATCTACGATGTCGACTATATGGCCGCCAACACCCGCGGTGGCGAAGGCTTCGACTGGTACTACGCCACGGACAGCGATCGTGAGCAGCAGGTGCGCACACCGATCACCGATGGGCTCGGCAAGGCGTGGACTTTTCGATACAAGGATATCGCGTCGTGGTGGAGCAATCAGCATTACAACAGGCCCGGCGGTGTCGAAGCCCCTACGCCGACAGAGTGGGTGGCGCAGTCGAAGCCGTTCTGGTTCATGGAGATCGGCTGTCCAGCGGTGGATATGGGGGCGAACCAGCCGAACGTGTTCGTCGATTCGAAAAGTGCAGAGAATGCGCTTCCCTACCAATCGAAGGGACTGCGGGACGACCTCGTTCAGCGACAGTATCTTCGCGCACTGATCGGCGCATTCGAGCCGACGTCCGCGGTGTATGCAGCGAGCGGAAATCCGATATCCACCGTCTACGGCAGGGCGATGGTGGATACCAGCCGGGTGTTCGTCTATGCGTGGGATGCTCGGCCGTTTCCCGCATTCCCCCAGAACGGTGAGGCCTGGGGCGACGGTGAGAACTGGCGGCTCGGTCACTGGATCAACGGTCGCATCGCCAGCGCACCGCTGGCGAGGGTCGTCGAGGCGATCATGCGCGATTTCGGATTTACCGATTTCGACGCGACGGCGCTGCGCGGTGTGGTCACCGGGTATGTCGTCGATCGGGTGATGTCGCTGCGTGACGCGCTGCAACCATTGGGTTTGGCCCACTTCTTCGATGCGCTCGAGAGCGGCGGGAAGATCGTTTTCCGGCATCGCTACGACAACTCGGTCAGCGCCGAACTCGATCGCGATCAGCTCGTGGAGGTTACCACGGGTGCACCGCTCCTGACCTTGACGCGCGGACAAGAGACGGAACTGCCCGCCGCGACGAAACTGAGCTACATCGCGGCAGGCGACGACTACCGTCAGGCCGTCACGGAATCGCGGCGGTTGACGGGCGCCAGTCAGCGGATTGCGCAGGCCGAATTGCCGGTGGTGATGGAAGCCGAACAAGCGGCACGGATTTCGGAGACCTGGCTTTACGAGACTTGGGTGTCGCGCGAGCGCGCCACATTGGCTCTGGCACCGAGTATGCTGGCGGTGGAGGCGGCAGATGTTATCGATCTCGCTGTCGACGGTGATCGTCGCCTTTTTCGCATCATTGAGATTGGTGACTCCGGCACGCGCACGATCGAGGCCCGCGCCGCCGACCCGGCAGTTTACGATGCCGCACCCGAGGTCATCCGTCAGCCGAGAGCGCCGAGACCCGTGCCGCTGGGACAGCCGGCGGTGTATTTTCTCGATTTGCCACTGCTGAAAGGCGATCAGCCGGCGGCAGCCGGCTTTGTTGCCGCACGGCTCAATCCCTGGCCCGGTAGTCTCGCCGTCTATGCTTCAGCCGAGGACTCGGGGTTCACGCTCAAGTCGCTCATCAATGCCTCGGCGACGATCGGTGTTACCGAAAGCGAACTCGCGCCAGGGCCTGTGGGCCGATTGGACATGGCGAACACGCTCATCGTGCGTGTGGAGGGAAAGCGGCTCGCCTCGACGACTTCGCTGCAACTCCTCTCGGGGCGAAACGCAGCCGCTGTTCGGACGGCGACAGGTGACTGGGAAGTGTTGCAGTTCGAGATCGCAGACCTGATCGGCGAAGGCACCTATCGGCTGTCGCGGCTGTTGCGAGGGCAGGCGGGATCCGATGACACCATAGCAGGGAGATTGGCCTCAGGTGCACCGTTCGTGCTGCTCGATGAAGCCGTGACGTCGGTACCGATAACTCTCGACGAAATTGGTTTGCCGTTGCAATGGCGAATTGGACC
>JBKBNR010000009.1:0-18987 GCA_046295315.1 Hyphomicrobiaceae bacterium | reverse complement strand
TTTATCTTATCCCAACTCACCGGGCCGGCGGGGTTTCCCGCCCCCCCCCCCGCCGATCACACCCGCCACTTCAGAAAGTTGGCGAGCAGTTTGAGGCCGAGGGTCTGGCTCTTTTCCGGGTGGAACTGGGTGCCGGCCATGTTGCCACGCGCGACGAAGGCGGTGATCGGCCCGCCGTAGTCGGTGCGCGCCACCACGTCGGCGTCGCTCGCCGCCACCAGATGATAAGAATGCACGAAATAGGCGTGCAGGCCACCAGCGCCGGTTTCGATGCCCTCCAGCAGTGCGTGCGGCGTGACGACATCGAGCGTGTTCCAACCCATGTGCGGGATCTTCAAGGCGGTGTCCGTCGGCGTGATGTGGCGGACCTCGCCCGCGATCCAGTCGAGCCCCTCGGTCACGCCGTGCTCGAGCCCGCGCGTCGCCATCAACTGCATGCCGACGCAGATGCCGAGGAACGGGTGGCCTTTGCCGCGCACGGTCTCCTCTAAGGCCTCGCGCATGCCCGGCACGGCTTCGAGGCCGCGCTTGCAATCGGCATAGGCCCCGACACCCGGCAGCACGACGCGATCGGCTGCGCGCACGACTTCGGGTTCGCTGGTCACGACGATTTCAGCGTCGGCTTCGCTCTCACGCGCGGCGCGCTCGAACGCCTTGGCGGCCGAGTGAAGGTTCCCCGAGCCGTAATCGATGATCGCGACGCGCTGCATTCCAATCCTGCTACTCTCGTTCAACCGGCGCGCCGGAACATGCCGAACAGGCCGCGCCGGCTGGCTTTGACCGCGCCGACATCGGAGGCGATCGCTTGCGCCGAAGCCGATTGCCCGGCCGCCCGCGTATGCTCGCGCAATGGCGCCTGCGTCGGCAGCCAGCCCTCGAAGAAGCGCCGTTCGCACTCGGCTTCCGTCGCGCCCATCACCGACCCGGCCTGCGACCAGCCGCGTGTGCCGAGCACCCACTCGTACAGCGCGTGCGCTTCATAGCCGACAATGGCATTGAGCCCGACGATGGCGAGACCGACCCAGCCCGGGTCGATACCGAGCGCGTTGATCCCGGCGATGAGCAGCGCCAACACGGCGCCGTAAAGGAGGAACCCTTGCCAGAGCCCGTTGGCCAGCAACCAGAGCGGCCCGAAGAGGAATGCCGACCAGTTGAAGCCGTCCTTGATGAACACCATCGCCTCGGCCCTGTCGATGCGATCGACCGGCGGTTCCGGCGGCTCGTGAACCGTGTAGACGGACATGCGCTTCGAACTCTGAAACGGCCAGATGGTGACGATCATCCGTTGAGCGTTCCCTTGGTTGACGGCACACGGCCTGCCTGTCTCGGATCGAGACTGACGGCGTGTCGCAATGCGCGTGCCAACCCCTTGAAACACGTCTCCGCGATGTGGTGGTTGTTTTCACCATACAGGTTCGCGACGTGCAGCGTGATACCGGCGTTCTGCGCGAACGCCTGAAACCACTCGCGAAACAGCTCGGTATCCATTTCGCCCAGTTTGTCGCGCGTGAACGTGACGTCCCAGATGAGATACGGCCGCCCGGACACGTCGACCGCGACGCGTGTCATCGTCTCGTCCATCGGCAGGTGCACGTCGGCGTAGCGGGTGATGCCGGCCTTGTCGGCGAGTGCCTTGGCGAACGCCTGCCCAAGCGCGATGCCGCTGTCTTCCGCCGTGTGGTGGAAATCGATATGCAGATCGCCCTTGGCTCTGAGCGTGATGTCGATGAGCGAATGGCGCGCCAGTTGCTCCAGCATGTGATCGAGAAAGCCGATGCCGGTCGCGATGTCGTACGCGCCCGTCCCGTCGAGGTCGATCGCGACGGAGATCTCGGTTTCCTTGGTCTTGCGCTCGATGCTCGCTTTTCGCGTCACGTCCGCCCTCTTGCTCGTTCCTTGCTGCTTTCGCCGCACGGGTTTATCAGCTTGACCAACCGACTGCCAGTGTGGCGAGCACGTCTTGTTCCGGGACCGCCCGTTCCCATTTTCATGTCGACAACCGATGAGACCGCCCCGAGCATGACACACACCTTCAACGGTTCAGCTGGCAGCGACAACGCCACAACCTGGCACGGCACCACCATTCTCACCGTCCGCAAAGGCGGCGAGGTGGTCGTCGCCGGCGACGGTCAGGTGAGCCTCGGCGCCACCGTCATCAAGGCCAACGCCCGGAAGGTGCGCCGCATCGGCAAGGGCGACGTGATCGGCGGTTTCGCCGGCGCCACGGCCGACGCCTTCACGCTGTTCGAGCGGCTGGAAGCCAAGCTCGAGCAATACCCGGGCCAGTTGATGCGTGCGTGCGTGGAACTGGCCAAGGACTGGCGCACCGACCGCTACCTGAGGCGCCTCGAAGCCATGATGATCGTCGCCGACGCCTCGACGACGCTGGTGCTGACCGGCACCGGCGACGTGCTGGAACCGGCCGACCACATCATGGGCATCGGCTCGGGCGGCAATTATGCGCTGGCCGCCGCCCGCGCGCTGGCCGACCAGCCGCTGACCGCGGAAGAAATCGCGCGCCGCGCCATGGGCATCGCCGCCGACATCTGCGTTTACACCAACACCAACGTGCTGGTCGAAAAACTGACGTCGACGCGATGAGCACCGTCACACTCGCCTGGCTGCACCTGATGATCGCGGGGGCGCTGGAAATCGTCACGACGACGGTATTCCGCTACACGGAGGGCATGACGAAGGTCGCGCCGACGGTGGCGTTCTTTCTGCTGGGGTTCACCAGCTTCTATTTTCTCAACAAGTCGCTCGCCGGCATTCCGCTCGGTACCGCCTACGCGGTGTGGACCGGCATCGGCGCCGCCGGCACAGCGCTCATCGGCATAGCGTTTTACAACGAGCCCTCGACCACCGCGCGCCTCGTCTTGCTCGTCATTCTGATCGGCTCGATCATGGGTCTGAAGCTCGTTTCGGCGGATTGATGCAGTAGCGCGAAATGACAGGACATCGCACGACATGACCACCTTCTCACCCCGCGAAATCGTCTCGGAACTCGACCGCCACATCGTCGGGCAAGCCGACGCCAAGCGCGCCGTGGCGATCGCACTGCGCAACCGCTGGCGGCGTCAGCAGCTCTCGCCCGACCTCAAGGACGAGGTGCTGCCGAAGAACATCCTGATGATCGGGCCGACCGGCGTCGGCAAAACGGAAATCGCGCGGCGCCTCGCCCGCCTCGCCGGTGCGCCGTTCCTCAAGGTCGAGGCGACCAAATTCACCGAGGTCGGATATGTCGGCCGCGACGTCGAGCAGATCGTGCGCGATCTCGTCGAGGTGGCGATGGGCCTCGTGCGCGGCGCCAAGCGGCGCGAGGTGAAGGCCAAGGCCGAGAAGGCCGCCGAGGAGCGCGTGATCGACGCTCTCGTCGGTCCGACATCTTCACCCGCGACGCGAGAGGCCTTCCGCCGCAAGCTGCGCTCCGGCGAACTGAACGACAAGGAGATCGAAATCCAAGTCTCCGATGCGGGCGGCGGCATGGGCATGTTCGAAGTGCCTGGCATGCCGGGCGCGTCGATGGGCGCGATCAACCTCGGCGACATGCTCGGCAAGGCGTTCGGCGGCCGGACCAATGCCCGGCGCCTCACCGTCGAGGACGCCTACGCGCCGCTGATCCAGGAAGAGAGCGACAAGCTGATCGACGCCGAGCAGATCACGACCGAAGCCATCCGCGCGGTCGAGAACAACGGCATCGTGTTCCTCGACGAGATCGACAAGATCTGCTCGCGCGGCGACGGCGTGCGCGGCGGCGCCGATGTCTCGCGCGAAGGTGTGCAGCGCGATTTGCTGCCGCTGATCGAGGGCACCACCGTCGCCACTAAGCACGGCCCGGTCAAAACCGACCACATCCTGTTCATCGCTTCAGGCGCCTTCCACGTCGCCAAACCGGCCGACCTGCTGCCCGAGTTGCAGGGGCGACTGCCGATCCGTGTCGAGCTGAAGGCGCTGTCGCGCGACGACTTCCGCCGCATCCTGACCGAGCCCGAAGCCAACCTCATCAAGCAGTCGGTGGCGCTGCTGGCGACGGAGGGCGTGACGCTCGATTTCTCCGCCGACGCCATCGACGCGCTGGCCGATACCGCCGTATCGGTGAACTCCACGGTCGAGAATATCGGCGCGCGCCGCCTGCAGACCGTGATCGAGCGGGTGCTCGAAGAAGTTTCGTTCGACGCCAGCGACCGCGCCGGCACCACCGTCACCATCGACGCCGCTTACGTGGAGGCCCGCATAGGCGATCTCGCCCGCAATACCGACTTGTCGAAGTTCATCTTGTAGCGTCTGGAACCTCGCCGACGGCTCGAGTTGTGCTAGGCTTTTGTCAGGAAACGTCCTGTCGGAAGCCGCAAATGGCCTGCTCGACCCCACCGTTGCCCAACGCTGGTTCGCCGCCAGCCGCGACCGCCGATAGCGGCGCGTCGAACGGCGACAACAGCGAACGATTGCTCGAACGCCTGGAGATTTTCGAAGACCTGAGCGCCGAGCAGCGCACGTTGCTGGCCGCCGAACTCGCATCGCGCGCGGTTCGACGCGGCGAAGTTCTGGTGCGCCAAGGCGACGAAGCCGATTCCATGTTCGTCGTCGTCTCGGGGCGTTTCGCGGTGCACCTCGAAGGCCGCGCCGACGCCGTGTGCGAAATCGGCCCGGGTCAGCCGATCGGCGAAATCGCGTTCCTGGCCGGCGGCCGGCGCACGGCGACGGTCAGCGCACTGCGCGACGGGCTGGTGCTGCGTCTCGACCGCATCGACTTCGACGCGCTTGTTGCACGCAGCCCGGCGCTGTGGCGGGTGGTGACGAAGGCCCTCGCGCGCCGCCTCGCCGAATTCAACGTCGCGCGGCCAGCACCGCCCGATCCTCGACCGCGCACCATCGCCGTCGTCAGGGCCGGAGGCGTACCTGTCCCGACGCCCTTCGTCACCGCACTGGCCGAGACGCTCTCGCGTCCGTCGCAGCGGAAGGAAGTGCGCGGGCGGCGCGTGCAGGTCGTCGATCACGACCGCGCCAAAGCCCTGCTGCCAGCCGGCGCCGCATTCGATTCCGATGCCGCGACTGCCGCCTTCAACGATCTCGAGCGCCAATCTGATTTTATCGTCTACGTCGCCAACGACGATCTCGACGCCTGGTCCGACAAGGCAATCCGGCAGGCGGACATCATCCTCGAAGTCGGTGTTCACGCGGCCGACCCGGAGCTGTCGCCGCTCGAACGCCGCGCCACGGAACTGCTGCCCGCATCGTCGCGCCGCCTGGTGCTGCTGCATCCACGCCGCCATACGATCACCGGCACCTGCCGCTGGCTCGAACAACGGCACATTGCGATGCACCATCACGTCGCCCTCGACACGCCGGGCGATCTCGCCCGCCTCGCCCGGTTCATCAAAGGCACGGCGATCGGCCTCATTGCCTGTGGCGGCGGTGCGCTGTGCACGGCGCAGGTCGGGCTCTACAAGGCGCTCGGCGAGGCCGGCGTCACCTTCGACATGATGGGCGGTACCTCCGGCGGCAGCGCCATGACGGCGGCTTTCGCGCTGCAGCGCGCGCCGCACGAGGTGGATGCCGCCATCCACGCCATGTTCGTGCGTGAAAAGGCCATGCGCCGGCTCACACTACCGCGCTACAGCCTCATCGACCACACCCACTTCGACGCTCAGTTGAAGCGCCACTATGGCGGCTACGACATCGAGGATCTATGGGTGCCGTTCTTCGCCGTCTCGACCAACCTGTCGCGCTACGCGTCGAACCGCCATAGCCGCGGCAGCCTGTGGGAGGCCGTCCGCGCATCGTCGTCGATCCCCGTGGTGCTGCCGCCTTTCTATACGCGCGACGGCGACATGCTGGTCGACGGGTGCCTGCTCGACAACGTGCCGATCAAGACCATGCATGAACTGAAAAGCGGTCCCAACGTCGTGATGAGCTTCGCCGTGCCCGATCTCGAGCGCTTCGACGTGGCTTACGACACGCTGCCGTCGCGCGCCGACCTTGTCGCCCGCTACGTCAACCCGTTCACGCGCGCCGCGCTGCCGGACGCCCCCGGCCTGATGTCGGTGCTGATGCGCAGCCTGATGGCCAACCGCCAGGACTTCAAACGCCACCTGACGGAGGACGATGTTCTGCTGGTGCCGCCGGTGCCGGACGAGATGAGCTTTCTCGACTGGCACCGCCACGGCGAGATGGTCGAGCTTGCCTACGATTGGGCGCGTCACGAACTCGATCGCGACGGCTCGGCGCTTCGCGGCTGGCTCGACAGCGTCATGCTCGACCGGCCGACCGTCGGCGCGCGGCCGTGATGTGCGAGCGCGGAAACGAAAAGCGCCGCGACGCGGTGAGCGTCACGGCGCAATTGTCGAGAGGCAACACGCGCGGCGGTTACTCGATCACCTTGAACTCGATGCGGCGGTTCTGCGCGCGGCCTTCCGGTGTTTCATTCGACGCCACCGGCTGTTCCTGGCCGACGCCGACCGGAACCAGGCGGTTCTTCGGCACGCCGGCCTTGCGCAGGTAATCGGCGACGGCTTCGGCGCGGCTCGCCGAAAGCTGTTTGTTCTTCAGCGCGCGACCGGACGAGTCCGTGTGCCCCTCGATGCGGATGCGGCCCTTGCCGCAGCCCTTGGCCACCGTCACGATAGCGTCGAGCGTGGCGTTGCTCTTCGCGTCGAGACGGGCGCTGTTCGATTCGAACAGAATTGCTCCGGCCAATGCCGCTTCACGCAGGCGCGCTTCGCAGCCCTTGGCGCTGTCCGGCGCCGTGGCGACCGCCGGTGCCGGCGTGGCGGCGGCTGTGCGAACAGACGGTGCGGTGCCCCAACTCTCGCGCTCAGCCAGCAGAGCCTTCATCGCAGCTTCGATCTGGCCCGCTCCGATCGGCGCCACTTCCGCAACCGGAGACGGCGTAAAGGGGTTGACGATGACATCGGCGGTCGGCTGCGCTGCCGCTGCCACTTTGACCTGCGGCAGCGGAGAAACGGCACCCGCTGCCAGCGGCGCCTTGATCTTGGTCGGCTGCGGGCCCGTTCCCCAGGCTTCGCGCATCTTGACGAGCTCATCGACATTGCTCGTCGGCAGCACCGCGAAACCCGACGACGCCCCCCCAGCCTGAGACGGCACGACCGCGGCCATCGCGACCTTCGTCGCCGGTGCCGCGCCCCACGCCTCGCGCATGGCGAGCAGATCCGTCAGCGCGTTCGTCGGCAGGACGGCATAGCCCGAGGATGCAGCAGCCGCGGACACCGGAACCGCACCGGTGCTCGGGGCCGAACCCCAGGATTCGCGCGTCGATAGAAGAGCTTTGAGCGACTTCTCGATGTCGCCCGCGGCGACGGGCGTCAGCGTTGCGACAGGCGTCGGCGTGAAGGCGTGAACGACCGGATCGCCCTTCGGCCCTGCCGGCAACGCGACGCCATCCTGCGGCAGCGGCAAAACGCTACCGGCCGCCAGCGGCGCTGAAACCGGCGCGGCGGGCTTGCCAGAACCCCATCCCTCGCGCATCTTTACGAGGTCGTCGACCGTGGTGGTCGGCAGGACGGCGAAGCTGTCGGCGGCGGCGGTCGCGACGACGGCCGAAGGCGCGGTGCCCCAGGCTTCCCGCATCTTGACGAGATCGCTCACGCTCGTGGTCGGGAGTACGGCGAGAGGCTGGGCGGCGAAAGCCGGCGATTCCGGCAGCAACGCCGCTGCCGCAACAAGTGCAAGAAGGCTGGATGACGAAAGGGCGGTGGCAAGTCGCCGGCATTCGACGGTAATCATGTCCCGGTTCATGGAAATACTCTCCTTGAGCTGCATGGACTTGTTCGTCGTCCGTTGCGAGGATGATGGGTTTGTCCCACTTTCACTACAGCAGAAACGTTAGAGAAACCCTATTGGCAGCTTTTTGCAAATGACAAAACTCGACAGATCGCAGGATTTTGACCAGGACGAGGGCATAAAGCTGCACGGCGCCGATGCCTTTGCCGGAATGCGCAAAGCCGGACAATTGGCGGCGGCGGCGCTCGACATGCTGACGCCGCATGTCAAACCCGGCGTCCGCACGGACTTCCTCGACGATCTGGTGCTTGATTTCGCACTTGCACACGGCGCCATTCCCGCGCCACTCAATTACCGTGGCTTTCCCCGTTCCATTTGCACGTCGGTCAATCACGTCGTATGCCACGGAATTCCTGGCCCGAAGCCTTTGAAAGAGGGCGACATCGTCAATATCGACGTGACGCTGATCGTCGACGGGTGGCACGGCGATACCAGCCGGATGTATCCGGTCGGGGCCATATCACGGCGCGCCGAGCGATTGCTGCAGATTACTTACGAAGCGTTGATGCGCGGCATTGCAGCAATCAAACCCGGTAATACGACCGGCCATATCGGCGCGGCAATCCAGAAATACGCCGAGGCCGAACGCTGTGGCGTCGTGCGCGATTTCTGCGGCCACGGTCTCGGCCGCCAGTTCCACGACCGGCCGAACATCCTGCATTATGGCGAGGACGGCGAAGGCGTGCGGCTGCGCCCCGGCATGCTGTTCACGGTCGAACCGATGATCAATCTCGGCCGCCCGCAGGTGAAGGTGCTGCCTGACGGTTGGACCGCCGTGACGCGTGACCGCGAATTGTCGGCGCAATTCGAGCATACTGTCGGCGTGACGGCGGATGGTTGCGAGATCTTCACGCTGTCGCCTGCGGGCTTCCATCAGCCGCCCTACGACCTGACGGCAGAGAAATCGGCCGCCGCATCCCTCTGACACCCCTCGGTGAGCGTATCGCATGGCGTCACGCGTGAAGCAGGGTTCGTTGCAGCAGGGGGGCACTGCGTCCGTGGCTGCGACCGGGACCGCCTACACGGTGCCGAGCGTAGTGCAACAGCAAGCGGACGGAGCGCAACCTTCGTTCCTCGCAGACAACCTGCCCGACGCCCCGCTGGCCGCCGGGCGCCTGCCCGTGGCGCAGATGGCCGTTCGGCGCGTCGACGACCTGCCGCTGCACATCGGGCATCGCGAAAGGCTTCGTCATCGCTTCATGACTGGCGGCGCCGACGCTATGCCCGACTACGAGTTGCTGGAACTGGTGTTGTTCCGTGCCATCCCGCGCCGGGACACGAAGGACCTGGCGAAGCGGCTGTTGGCGCGCTTCGGTACGTTCGCCGAGGTGCTGAGCGCGCCCGCAGAGCGCCTCAAAGAAGTCCGTGGCACCGGCGACGCTGTCGTGACCGAGTTGAAGCTGATCCAGGCCGCCGCCGTCCGTCTCGTAAAGACCGAGATGATGGAGCGGCCCGCGCTGTCGTCCTGGAACGAGGTGCTGACCTATCTGCGCGCCGTGCAGGGGTACGAGACACGCGAAGTTTTCCGAATCCTGTTTCTCGACAAGAAGAACAAGCTCATCGCCGACGAGGTACAGGGGCGCGGAACCGTCGATCACACGCCAGTCTATGTGCGCGAGGTGGTGAAGCGGGCGCTCGAGCATTCCGCAACAGCGCTGATCCTGGTTCACAACCACCCGTCCGGCGACACGACGCCATCGCGCGCCGACATCGACATGACCAAACTCATCGTCGAGGCAGCCCGCCCTCTCGGGGTTACGGTGCACGATCACATCATTGTCGGGCGCAACGGCCACACCAGCATGCGGTCTCTGCGGCTCATCTGAGGCCGGCGCCAACACGCCGACGAGCTTCAATGCAGATGCGGGCCTTGCTCCAACGGCGCCGTCGCGGGCTCACCGAAAGCTGCTCCCACCGCCAACTCCAGGCCGCGATCGATGTCGCGCATTTCGCTGGCGACGTCGCGCAGCCGTGCCGTGATCACAGCGACGAAATGTTCGGCAACAGACGCATCTGCCGTCATCAGTTTCAGCATATCATCGCGCACGAAGCGCAGTGCCCGCACACTTGTCGCCGCCACGACTGTCGACGAATAGATGGTCTCCACCAGCATACCCATCTCGCCGACCAGCGTTCCCTGCGGCAGCACCTCGACTTCGCCGACCCCTGGCCCATCGACACGCCGCGCTTCCCCCGACACGATCAGAATGGCCGCCGCTGCGGGTTCGTCGACCTTGATGATGGCGTCGCCGGGCTTGAACACAACGCGTTCGGCACACGCCGCGATGGCGTGCAGCTGGGCGGGCGACAAGCCCTGAAAAAACTCCACGAAACGCAGCGGCTGCACGAGGGCGTTGAGCGTCATTTGAGTGCTGGTCCTTAAGGCTTGTTGTGTGGAGACACGAGACGCAGCACGGGACGCGACTGAGTTGAGGTGAGGTTAGGGACCCGCCGTAACGCGGCGCGGACGGCGCCGGTCGCGCTGGAGAGTCCAACTGCGGCACGGGCCTGACAAAAAGCAGCGTCGGCTGATTCGCTGGCCCTGGTCCATAGGGCTGTGGATCGGCGGTGGACGGACTGTGAACCGAGCGTGGGGAGCTTGCCGGCGGGTTTCATACCGCGGCAGGGCGTGATGGCCCGCGCCGCATTTTCGTGGCACCGATGCTACCCGCGGTTCACCTGCGGCGGGTTTTACAGGAGCCTGCTCGCCGCTGCACCCCGTTGCATCCGCCGACAGATCGCGATCGCGGACAATCCGACCGTCTCGTCGGGCTGCCGGGGCCGTGCGATTTCGCGACCGGCACGGGTGATGTCACGACTTGGCGTCGGCATCCGGCGTCGGCGTCATGTGCCCCAGTTTCTCGATGATCGTATTCAGCAGGCCAACGAATTTCGCACCGTCGTCCTGCGAAAGCGCCGAAACAATCGCGGCATCCACTTCCCTTGCGATGGGCTCCACGGTTTGCAGCAGCCGCCAGCCTTCCTCGGTCAGCTTGACCGCATACGCGCGTGCGTCTTCTCGCGTGCGACGGCGTTGCAGCAGTCCCTTCTTGAGCATGCGGCGCACGATGTCGGCGAGCGTCGACCGATCGATCCCCGTTTTATCGACCAGATGCGTCTGACTGAGACCCTCGTTTCCAGCAACGGTCAAAAGCACCGCGTACTGGCGCGGCGTCAAATCCGTGTCGCCCATTTTGCTCTGGAATATGTCGGCGGCGCGCTGTCCGGCCCTGTGCAACAGATGTATCGGCGACTCGACGAGTTGAGGCCCGCACGGCGCTCGTCCCGGGTGCTTCACCTGCCTCTTTGGCTTGGTCGATTTCATCGTGGCCAGTTCTGTCAAAGCATTGCGCGGCGCTGTCGTGTGGACTCCCGGTTGGAGCGCGACTGAACACCTGTCTCGATTGAAAACAAAATACCAACGTGCCCGCCCCGTCCAGAGCGAACCAGCTGGATAATTACTAAACACTTTATCTGAAAGTCGAATGACCTGGGTTATTTGGGGTTAGTTCGGATCTTTTGTCGTCGAATTATCCGCGTAGCTACTCGATCGGTTTGCCCTCAGATTCCGGCGCGATTTGAGACAGGTCGTGCTTCTTTATAATTCCGAGCTGCGACAACGCGAATATCATTGTCAGCGGCATAATTCCGAAGGTCTTGAAGGCCACCCAGGTGTCGGTCGAAAAGTTGCGCCAGACGATCTCGTTGAGGATCGCGAGCGCGATGAAAAACACGCCCCAGCGTATGGTCAACTGCCGCCATCCCTCGTCGCTCAGATTGAAAACCTCGCCGAAGACATAGCGCAGGAGGGAATGGCCGAATGCGACACCACCGAGCAGGATCACGGCGAAAAGGCCATTTACGATGGTCGGCTTCAATTTTATGAAATGATCATCCTCGAGCCAGATGGTCAGACCGCCGAAAACGATGACGAATACCGCGGTGACGAGCGGCATGATTGCAACGCGACCGAACACCAACCGCGACACGACGAGAGAGATCACGGTCGCAACCATGAAGGCTTTCGTGGCCATGAAAATTCCGGCCGAAGAATTGGTGACGAAAAAGATGATCAGCGGCCCAAGCTCCAGCGCCAGCTTGAGAAGCTGCCGGCCGATACTATCGTTCTTATGGTGATCGGGCGTCGTTTGCGCGGTCATCGAACCCACTTGCCGTTTTCTTCGAGGCAGCCCGGCGCACTATCGCCCGAAATATCCATTGATCACGCTGCGGCCGCACTCAACGTTCGCCGTGACCGGCCGTCTGTTGCGCATTTGGTCGCGACGTCATCGCCAGTGCCATGGCATCGGCCTCCAGTGCCTCCTGCTCGGTGATCCGGTACTTGTGCATCAGGCGCGTGAGGAACCAAGCATAGAGACCCGACGCCGGCATGATAATGGCGATTTTGAACAGGATCCAGACGTTGACGCCATCCATCTCGTAACCGAACAGGTGGTAGATCTGGTCGTCCTTGAAGGTCAGGCGAACGGCCTCGTTGGCCACCGCTGTGAACACGAAGAACCACGCGAAACTCCACGTGAAGCGATCCCACCCCTGCTTCGTGTAATGGAAGGTCTTTTCGAAGACGTACTTGAAGAAATTGCGGTTCAGCCAGAGGCCGATGAACAAGAAGACGGCGAACATCGCATTGAAAATCGTCACTTTGATCTGCACCCACATCGGGTCGCCGGTGATCAGGGTCAACGCACCGAACGCCAAGGTGACCGTCGATGCGATCAGCGGGAACGCCGGGAGGCGCTTCAATACGATGCGCATGACGACGATGGCGATCACCGTCGTCACCAGTAGCGCCCATGTGCCGGCTGCGATGCCATAGGCGGCGTTGACCACGAACATCGTGACCAGCGGTCCGAATTCGCTGGCGATGTTCACCGTCTGCTCGGCGTTGAACGGATAGATCTTTCTCATTCGCGACATGGTGCTCATTCGTTCCCCGGCGGCCTGGCGCACGCTCTTCTCGTTCGATACAGCTCGATGTGCGACACCAGATTGCAGATTTTGTGTCATGACAGATCCGCGATCGCGCGCGCGAAGGCGCGGGCTTCGAAGGGTTGCAGGTCGTCGATCCCCTCGCCGACGCCGATGGCGTGGACGGGCAACCGGTATTTGTCGGCGATGGCAACGACGATGCCGCCCCGCGCAGTGCCGTCAAGTTTTGTCAACACGAGTCCCGTCACCCCCGCCCGTTCGCGGAAAACCTCGACCTGCTGCAAAGCGTTCTGGCCTGTCGTCGCATCCAGGACCAGGAGCACGTCGTGCGGGGCGGTCGGCTCCACTTTTCGAACCACCCTGACGACCTTCTCCAGTTCGTCCATGAGCGCGGCCTTGTTCTGCAGGCGGCCCGCCGTGTCGATGAGCAAAACGTCATATTGGCCTGAACGGGCCTCTTTCAAGGCGTCGAACGCCAGCCCCGCCGCGTCTGCGCCGACGTCTCGTGTGATGACGCGCGTACCGCTGCGCTCACCCCAGACTTTCAACTGGTCGACGGCGGCGGCGCGGAAGGTGTCACCCGCCGCCATCATCACCTTCAACCCATCGCGTGAAAACCTTTGCCCCAGCTTGCCGATGGTCGTCGTCTTGCCCGTACCGTTGACGCCGACCATGAGAATGACGTGCGGCCTGTTGGCCCGTCGCACCTGCAACGGCACCGCCACCGGGGTCAGCACCCGCTCGACCTCATCGGCGAGGACGCGGCGAATGTCGTCGGGCGAAAGCCCTTTATCAAATCTGCCGCTCGAAAGCGTTGCTGTAATGCGCGTCGCAGTTTCCACGCCGAGATCCGCCTGGATCAAGAGGTCCTCGAAATCGTCGAGTGTGGCGGCATCCAGCTTTTTTTTGGTAAAGAGCCCCGTTATTCCGGACGAAAGTTTCGATGATGTTTTGGTTAATCCGTCTTTGAGGCGCGAAAGCCAGGAGCTTTTGGTTTCTTTCTGTTGTGGCTGCTCCGGTGCGCTGATCGGCGGGGCTGCATCCGTATCGCGAAACGCGGCGCCACGCGACAGCTCGACTGACGAGTTGTCTGTGCGTGCTGGTTCCGAGCGGGCGGACGAATGGGCTTCGGCCGGCTCGATCGGAACATCGCGGTCTGCCGGCATCTGCGCGGCCGTGTCGGACAGGTCCTCCGCAGCCTGCGTGTCCACTACCCGCGTTTCCGCCACCTCGGCCGGCGTTTCGCCAGCCCTATCCGGTGCCTCTGGCTTGGTTTCGGCGATCTCCTCGCCAGTGCCGAAGAGGCGCGAGAAGAAACCTTTCTTCTTTTGTGGCTCGCTCACGCCGCAGCCTCCGCCAGGAACCGCACGCCGTCTGTGGCGACCAGATCGGCCGATACCACCGCGCCGACCGTCTGCGGCTGCGCGACCCGCACTTCCAGAAAATGCGGGGTGCGGCCGATGTGCGGGCGCTCCATCAGGATCTCCGTCCGTGTGCCGGTGCGCGCCACCAGTTCGGCCGCCAGGCGCGCTTCACCCAGCGCCCGCAGTTCCGCAGCCCGCGACTTCACCACCCCGCGATCGACTTGCGGCATCCGGGCAGCGGGCGTGCCCCGGCGCGGCGAGAACGGGAACACATGCAGGAAGGTGAGCCCGCAATCGTCGACGATGCGGCGCGTGGCGGCAAACATGGCGTCCGTCTCGGTCGGGAACCCGGCGATCAGATCGGCGCCGAGCACCACATCGGGCCGGAGGCGGCGCGCCTCGGCGGCGAACCGCACGGCGTCGGCCCGGGAGTGCCTGCGCTTCATGCGCTTCAGGATCATGTCGTCGCCCGACTGCATCGACAGGTGCAGATGCGGCATCAGCCGTTCTTCTTCCGCCAATGCCCGGAGCAACTCTCCGTCCGCCTCGACCTGATCGATTGATGACAGACGCAGCCGCCGCAGGTCCGGCACATGGCGCAGAACCTGCCGCACCAGACGGCCGAAAGACGGTTTGCCCGGCAGATCGCCGCCGTACGACGTGACGTCGACGCCGGTCAGCACGACCTCGTTGTAGCCGCGCTCGACCAATCGGCGGATTTCAGCCACCACGTCGCCCGCGGGCACCGACCGCGATCGCCCGCGGCCGAACGGAATGATGCAGAACGTGCAGCGGTGATCGCAGCCGTTCTGCACCTGAACATACGCGCGCGCCCGCGTGCCGAAGCCCTCGATCATATGGCTCGCCGTCTCGGTCACGCTCATGATGTCGTTGACCGAAACGCGTGGGGAACCGTCGAGCGCCAGTGCGCGGAAGGTCGCGGCTTCGAGCTTCTCGGCGTTGCCGATGACATGATCGACCTCGGCGAGATCGGCGAAGCGCTCGGGCTCGATCTGGGCTGCGCAGCCGGTGACGACGATGCGCGCCGAAGGCCGCTCGCGACGCAGGCGGCGGATGGTCTGCTGGGCTTGCCGCACGGCTTCTGCCGTCACGGCGCAGGTGTTCACGATCACCGCGTCCGACAGCCCCGCGTCGACGGCATGACGGCGCATGACTTCGCTCTCATAGGCATTGAGGCGGCAGCCGAGCGTGACCACCAGCGGACCGCTGCCGGCGCCGTCCGCCGACGCATCCACACCACAGCTCTGGCCCGCGCCGGCACACGCGCCATCGGCGCCGTCGTTCGGCGGCGGCGCGTCGTTGCCTGTCATGGGCGATGCCTGTTCCACGCTTTCCCTGCCCGCTCAGCCGGCGACCGGCGTCATGCCGTCTCGCTTCAGCCGGCCCTTGAACTCGAGTTCTGCCGGCCCCGTCATCAGGATACGGTCGTCGGGCGTCCATTCGATGACCAGAACACCGCCGGGCAGCGTCACCTCCACCTTGCGTTCCACGAGCCGCTTGCGCATGGCCGAAACCGCCGCGGCACATGCCGCCGTGCCGCAAGCCCTCGTCAAGCCGGCACCGCGCTCCCAGGTGCGGATGCGCATCGCTTTCGGAGACCGGATCTCAGCCACCGTGATGTTGGCGCGCTCGGGGAAGATCGGGTGGTTTTCGAGCAGCGGGCCGACCCGCCCGAGGTCGATTGCATCGACATCGGCGACCCAGAACACGGCGTGCGGGTTGCCGACGTTGACGACGGACGGCGAATGCAGCACCGGATTGTCGATCGGCCCGACCTGCAATTCGATATTGCGCGTGTCGTGGAACGGCTCGGCCAAAGGAATATCGCGCCAGCCGAACTTGGGCACGCCCATGTCGACGGTGATGGTGTCGATATTCTCGACCCTGGCGAGCAGCTCACCCGCCTTGGTATCGATCGAGACGGCCGTCTTGCCTGTTTCCTCGGCCAGCAGCCAGGCGACACAGCGGGTTGCGTTGCCGCAGGCCGCGACCTCGGAACCGTCGGCGTTGATAATCCGCATATGCACGTCGGCGTGCCGCGACGCTTCGAGCACGATCACCTGATCGCAGCCGACCCCGCCGTGCCGATCAGCGAGATGGCGCGCTTCCTCCGGACCGATGGACACGCGCTCGGTGCGGCCATCGACAACGACGAAATCGTTGCCGAGGCCGTTCATCTTGACGAACGGTATGGTGGTGCTCGTGATCATCCGCACCATATATGGCGGCCAGGGCGCAAACACAATTCACCGTTTCTGCGTGCGACAGTCGATCGGGTCGCACCGGACCGCGGACGAGGGAGACCGCTTGACCCGCGATACGAAAGAGTTGCTGCTCGGCTCGCCGCCGCCGCTGCCGTGGGTGACGCGCCATCTGCCGGGCGTGCCAGCGGGCGGAACCGTACTCGACCTCGCCTGCGGCAGCGGCCGCCACACGCGGGCCGCACTCGCGGCAGGCCATCCGGTCGTCGCCGTCGACCGTGACACCTCTGGCGTTGCGGATCTTGCTGGGCGGCCGGACACCCGTATCGTCCAATGTGATCTCGAAAGCGGAGCGCCGTTCCCGATCCGCGGATCGTTCGCGGGCGTCATCGTCACCAACTATCTCTGGCGGCCGATCCTGCCCGACATCGTCGCCGCCGTCGCCGGCGACGGTTTGCTGATCTACCAGACGTTCGCCGCTGGAAACGAACGCTTCGGCCGCCCGTCCAATCCGGCGTTCCTCTTACGCCCGGGCGAACTTCTCGAAGCCGTGGCCGGTCGGCTCGTCGTCGTGGCTTACGAGTACGTCACCGAGAGGGAACCTGATCGCGTCGTGCAGCGTATCGTTGCGGCAGGCTCGCGGCACCGTGACCTAGAGGAACATTCCGCAACGTCGAGCCACGCGGGGAAACCCTCTTAACTTCAGTCGGTTAAGTTCTGCGCAGCGCAGCGCCACAGCAGGAGCGATCGGATGAACGAGCAACCGGGCAAGCTCGCCAAGGTGGGAAAGCGGGTACCTCTGCTCGCGGCACTCTTGCTCGGTGCGGCGGCCACTTTCGCGTTCGCGATAGCCAACACGGCTCAGACCAATGCGCCGCCGGCCAGCAAAACGAAAATCAAACTGGAGACGGTCGCCAGCGGGCTGGAGAATCCGTGGGGGCTCCAATTTCTTCCCGACGGCCGGATGATCGTCACCGAGCGTCCGGGACGCATACGGATCGTCACCAAGGACGGCAAGATTTCATCTCCCGTGACGGGCGTGCCTCCGGTTTATGCCAGCGGTCAAGGCGGCTTGCTCGACATACGGCTGGCCCCCGATTTCGAAACTTCGGGCACGATCTACCTATCCTACGCGGAACCCCGCGGCGACGGGCTTGCCGCCACCGCTGCCGCCAGCGCCAAGCTGACGCTCGACGCACAGTCGGGTGGCGGTGCGCTCAGCGACCTGAACGTGATATTCCGTCAGCAGCCGGCCCGCTCGGCCGGCGTCCACTTCGGATCGCGGGTCGTCCCCGCACCTGATGGTACGCTGTTCATCACCACCGGCGATCGCGGCGCGGGCGACGACGCGCAGAGGACCGACGGCACCATCGGAAAAGTCATCCGCATCAAGCCCGACGGCTCGGCGCCGGACGATAATCCGCGCACGCCCGGCTGGGCGCCGGAAATCTGGTCCATCGGCCACCGCAACATCCAGGGCGCCGCCATCGACCCCGCCAGCGGTCAGCTCTGGACCGTCGAACATGGCGCGCGCGGCGGCGACGAACTGAACCGCCCCGAGAAGGGGCGGAACTACGGCTGGCCCGTTATCAGTTACGGCCGCAACTATTCGATGACCAAGATCGGCGAGGGCACCGCGAAGGAGGGCATGGAATAGCCCGTCTATTACTGGGACCCATCGATCGCGACGTCGGGGCTCGCCTTCGTCACCAAGGACGTGTTCCCCGGATGGAAGGGCTCGATCCTGGTCGGTGGCCTTGCCGGCGCGCGGATTTCGCGCCTCACTCTGGCTGATGGCAAGGTCACGGCGGAGGAGACGCTGCTGGCGGACGAGGGGTTGCGCATCCGCGATGTCCGCGAGGGCCCCGATGGAAGCATCTATGCCCTGGTCGACGAACGCCGAGGGAAGATTTTGCGGATTACCCCTGCCGGCGGCTGATCGTCAGCTTTTGCCGGCCTGTGCCGCCGCGAGCAATTGCCTTTGCCTGTTTCCGACGATTGCGACATTATCGCCCCCAAAAATCAACGGTTATGGGGACGGAGACGATGACGCAAAACGTGGTTGCGGGGCCGCCGGATGCGGCGCCCGGGGCTGAAACGGCCAAATCCCGAAAATCCGACTGGCCGGACGTCAACCGGTTGACGAACAGCGATGTTTTCGAGGTGCTCGCGAAGGGCCTCGCCGACTTCCGGGCGGCGCCGGCGTTCGGACTGTTCTTCGGCGGGATCTATGCGGTCGGCGGCCTCGTGCTGGTGATCCTGCTGACGCAATTCAACCTGCCCTACCTCGTCTACCCGCTCGCCACCGGCTTCGTGCTGATCGCCCCATTCGTGGCGACGGGCCTCTACGACGTCAGCCGCCGGCTCGAGCGCGGCGAGGCACTCACCTGGAGTGGCGTGCTCGGCTCGGTGAAGGGGGCCAGTGGACGCGATATGGGGTGGATGGCGCTCGTCACCGTTTTCACCATGATCATATGGCTCGACATCGCCGCCCTGCTGTTCTTCGGCTTTTTCGGCGGGCACGGGATCGCTACTCCCGATCTGCCATCTCTGGTCCGGGAAATTCTGACGACACCGACAGGCTGGCTGTTCCTCGCCATCGGCAGTGCCGTCGGCGCGGTCATCGCAATGTTCGTGTTCGCGTTCTCTTG
>JBKBNR010000008.1:12265-19384 GCA_046295315.1 Hyphomicrobiaceae bacterium | reverse complement strand
CATCAACGGAATGAGCTTCTCGGGAAATTGGTACGGCCCGTAGTTGTTCGAGCAGTTGGAGATCAGCGCCGGCAGGCCGTAGGTGCGATGCCAGGCGATGACGAGATGATCGGATGCTGCCTTGCTCGACGAGTAGGGCGAACTCGGATCGTAGGGTGTCGTCTCGGTGAAGAGGCCCGTGGCCCCAAGCGATCCGAACACCTCGTCCGTCGAGACGTGCAGGAAGCGGAAGCGAGCCTTGGCGTCGCCCGCGAGCGCCGTCCAGTACGCGCGCGCGGCTTCGAGCAGCGTGTAGGTGCCGAGGATGTTGGTGTGGATGAAGGCCCCGGAGCCTGTGATCGAGCGATCGACGTGGCTTTCGGCGGCGAGGTGGATGACGGCGTCGGGCTGGTAATCGGCGAATGCCTTGTCCATCGCCGCGCGATCGCAGATGTCGGCCTGCAGGAACGCATAGTTGCCATTCGACGCGATGACGTCGAGCGAGTGCAGGTTCGCCGCGTAGGTGAGCTTGTCGACGTTGAGCACGCCGATGCCCATTTCGCCGACCAGCAGGCGGCAAACGGCCGAGCCGATGAACCCCGCTCCACCCGTGACCAAGATCTTCATGACGTCTCCTCGGCTTATCGTGGCTACACCGGCGCGCGGGCAGTCGCCGTTTTCAGACCGGATGGGCGAATTCAGGCCGGATAGGCGAACGGCGGCTCGATGTCGGCGAGGCGCGGCGCCTTGCGGTCCTTGTCGGACAGAATTGCACCACCTGCCGGAACCGGCCATGCAATGGCCAACGCCGGATCGTCCCAGGCGATTCCGCGATCGCATTCGGGTGCGTAGAAGTCGGTGACCTTGTAGATGACTTCGGTGTCGGGCTGCAGTGTGCAGAAGCCGTGGGCGAACCCCTTCGGCACCCAAAGCTGGCGCCAGTTGTCGGCCGACAGTTCGACTGCGACGTGCCGGCCGTAGCTCGGCGAGCCTTTGCGAATGTCGACGGCGACATCGAGAATGGCCCCGCGCGTGACGCGGATCAGCTTGTCCTGCGCGCGCGGGGCGATCTGGAAATGCAGACCGCGGATCACGCCCGGCTGCACCGAAAGCGACTGGTTGTCCTGGACGAAAGTGCCGACGATGCCCGCTTCGGCAAGCGCCTGCGCGTTGAACGTCTCGGAAAAGAAACCGCGCGCGTCGCGGAAGATCTTGGGCGTGACGATTCTGACGTCGGGAATGCTGGTCGGCTCGATGATCATGGCCAGTCCTTGCAATTTCGCCGCGGGCGCATCGTCGAACGGCACCTCCACGATACCGGCTTCAGTGCGTTCGTTAACGTATCGGTTGAGTGGAGGCAACCGCCGCACCCGGGGGCTGCGGTACGAGCATCGCAACCACACTGCGGACCGTCGGGCCGGCAAGGCGTCGCGGATGTGGGTGGGAAGTGCTGGACAGACCCGGCCGATGGTGCTATCCGAGCCGCCTCGGGGCCTTTGGGCCCCGTTGTCGTCCGCGCCGCCAAAGTCCGTGCCGCCAAACGGCGCTGGCGTCGGCCGGATCGGGTGCCGAAGTTTCTGGCGGCCCGATGGGTGATTAGCTCAGTTGGTAGAGCAGCTGACTCTTAATCAGCGGGTCGAAGGTTCGAATCCTTCATCACCCACCAAAGGCCTGCCGTAGGGCTGCCGTTCCTACATGAACTTGCGTCGCCGGAAGGCGGAGCCGATCTGCGCCTAGAACTCGAGCCGACACGCGGTGGCTCGAAATCACATGTGCCATCTTGTGTGCCGGACTGCGCAACACGCAGGAAGCACGCGCTGCTGACGCCCAGTGCCTTGCCCAGTGGCGCGAGCTACCCGAAGGCGACCGATCGCGCTGTTGCGACAGCTGCCGCCGTCGCGTCGGAGGCGATTGTGTCCCCGGGGACGGAATGATCGTGGAACCTGATGTTCCTGATGTTCCGCGTCCGATACTTGGTTCCCGTCGATGCGCCCGACCGAACAAGTGTCAGAGACATAACCAACACGAGAACCGACGATCCATGACTATTGAACCGCTGGGGCTATTCAGAGGTTCCCGAGAACCCGTTCGAGAGCGGAAACTGAAATCACAAAATTATTCAGGATCGGTGGGCGCCGTTTCAACATCAGCTGCTCACCGCGGATTATCGTCGTTGGCTGCCGCCGCAAAGCTGAGATTCCATATTCCAGCATCGCACCGTGACCGTTCGACGCCAGAACGATCTTGCCCAGTCCCGGCGCGAACAAGCATGTATGCAGCGCCGAACCATATTCGCCAGCCAGATACGTGGCATCACGCACCATCGCAACTTGCTCGTGAAGAGGATGTTCCTGCGGATGAACGATTTCGAAGCCGTGACGACGGAATGTGGCTTCGACAGCCGCCCTGTTGACCAGTTCCCGAGCATCGGAGTTGTTGATCCGGGAGCGAGAAAAATACAGCCTTGAAGCGTGCTTGGGCGACGCGGCCGTTCGATCGGAAAAGCAGCGATCATAAATGTGGTCGTATAGGGCGGCGGCATTCGAGTGGAAAAAATCTGAAAAATGCACGGAACTGTAGATCACGATCTTCGGTGATGTGACGATATCCGTTTCTGGCTGATAGAAAACGAACCGCCGCTCGTCGAGACCAACGTAGCGGTTGAACAATCTGGCGAGGTTCTGGGCATCTGCGGGCAACAAGATCAATTCGTCGCCATCGCAATCCTTCAAGTGAAACATGAGGCGGGGAAGAATATCGACCAGCCAATGTCCGAATATATGGCTTCCGGCCTGAGCCAGGCAAAGGCTCGGCTTCGCCAGCGTTATCAGGTTCGACGCCTTGACGCGCCACCGATCGTCGCCGTCGGAAAGAATTGCACCCTTGCCGACACCCGGGTGGTTCAATCGATCAAGGGAGGAGTTTGAATTGGGTATCGCAAACAGTTTCGACGCGCCGAGGCTGGCGACGACTCCGGCACCGAGGACTGCGGCGTCGGGTATGACGTAACGGTAAAAAGGCGCGATGCTGACCGCGTGTCGTTCCTGGATGGATGTCTTTATTTTTTCGACGTCGACGCGGCATCCTTCCGGCGCAAAAAGGGAGGGCTGCCATCCCGTTTGAGAACCCTCCGTCGCCCCGCCGTCTGTCGGCCATAGACAGGTTCGAGAAATCATCAGGTCAGAGGCAGGCTGTCGACGGTCGTCCCCGGCTCCGATGCGTCCCTCGAACCAGGCGTCATCGAGATTGAGCGTCGTCAGGATTCGTTCAGACCAACTCATACCGATCTCGTGGGATACACTGTTGGGCGATGCCATGACGGACGGGCCGCGGTCGAACTTGAAGCTCCGGCACGGCAACCGGCGTCGGGTCGCCGCGCGAGCGCGACAATCAAATCTGGACGCGACGGCCGATGCCGGCCGGAGACCCGCGAGGTGGGGCGGCCGACGTCGAGGCCAACAGCCACCGCCACGCCGTCGCAATCCGCGGAGCGCCGTGCATGCCGACGTGCAGTGCGAGATACAGCGTCGAATGCGGACCCGCAGACCAGCAGACCGGCAGGCCCTTCCGTCACGTATCGGCGATACGCGCCAGCGTTCCCGGAAACTTTTCGTCAGGTAGCCGTTCCGCCCGAAACTTCTGTGCGACGGTACCGGTGAAGGAGAAGCACTTGGCACCGAGGTATTTCTTGCGGAAGAGAAGGAAGTTGCCAACGTCGTCGTAATAGGCGACCGCACGCTTTTCGACTTCCTTGCGGTAGGTTTCGTGCATGCCGACGCGGCAGAAAGAAATCTTGTTGAAACCCATGACGAGTGGCGCGAACTCGTTGCGACGCGATGTGAAGTACTCCTGTATCGCCTCGGTGACTTCCGGCCAGCGCCACTGGAAGAAATCATCCAGCACGATGATGCCGTCGGCGCTGAGCAGCGGCGCGTAGCGGCCGATGTCATAGGCAACCTCGTCGTAGAGATGGCCGGCATCGATATGGATCCAGCGGAACCGCCGCTTCTCGATATCGACCAGGGTTGGCGAGGAGGTCATGCATTCTCGAAAGTCGACCTCGCGACGCACCGCTTCCGGCATCTTGTCGACCCCGGCCGTGAAGCGCTTCGACCGCTCCATATCGATGAGCACATGCTTCTCGCCCGCACGTCCCGCCGTCAGCGCCAGGAACGCCGTACCGCCATGCTGCACGCCGGCTTCGAGAAAATCCCCCTTGACGCCGAGCGCCTCTTGAATTTGCAACTGCATCGTCAGTGAGATCGCGCATTCGACCGAGAACGGAATGGGCAACTCACGATAGGCGTGATAGCGATTGTAGAGAGCATTCCGCTCGGTCTGAAACGTTTGCGCCGACGTCATTTGCTGACGGTCCCCATCAAGTTGCAACACCGCGTCCGAACGACCTGTCGTCACGACGTCTCAAAAGCCAAAAACGCCCGCACAATACCCGCTCTGTTGCGCACAGCTAAGCGATTTCCCCATCGGGTCGCGATGGACGGCCGCTTATCCTCAGATTCTGCTGGGAATCACGCCCCGATGCGGTGAGCCGACGTTCGGCACGCGCCGTCCGCACCCGTGGCACGTTCCTCCGTGGTTCAGGTGAACGGTGGATGACCGGACGTGGTGCTTCGGATCGGTAGCGCGAGCCCCGGCGCCGAAGCAGCCCGATCATGAGTTGCCACCGCTGCGCGGTGCGTCAGAAATCCAATTTGGCTCTTACGCCACCATGTACGTCGACTTCGCCGCTCACTTCTCCATCGACACCGAGCCGGTAGCCGAGTTCGGTGCTGGCCGTCAGCCCACCAAGGCGCAACATTGCCGCTCCTGAGAAGGCGAGCGAAGTCCCAGCTTCAGACGCGACAATCGGCTGGTAATCGAGAATCCGCATCTCCTGGCCGCGCGCAAAATCGGTGGTCACGGCGGCGCCGAACACCACGCCTACGGCATCGCTGCCCCGGCTCGAGCCGAGCTTCTGGTTGAGCGCAAGGCTGAGCCCGGCCTCGGCGGACAGCACATGCTGATCCGTGAAGGCCACCGGCACACCGTTGAACTCGGCCGCTTCGATCGCCGTGCGCGTCCTGGACAGCGACGCATGGCCCTTGAGCGACCAGGGGCCTTGCTCGTCGCCGGCGATGAGATAGCCCAATGCTGCCTTCACACCGGCGGTGCTGAAGCTCAACTCGCTATGATCGAGCCCGATATCGCCATACAGCACGTCGAGTTGATCCTGCTTGGCGAGCAACGTGGCCGTCAGCCCGCCCGTGCGATACATCAAATAAGCGCCGGCGTTGCGATTGTTCGGCGCGTCTTCCTCCGGAGCCGACACCCGGCTGTCGGCAAAGTTCGATGCGCCATAAGTGAATCCGACGATCAGGTCACCGGCCCCGTGGCGAGCACCGGACGCGACCACCATGTCGGCGCCGGCCTGGAAGCCGCTCGCCTGCAAGTTCGGGCCGCGACCGCTGCCGCCGGACAAGTGGCCCGTCGCAGCCTTGCCGCCGTCGACCAATGCGAACCATGTGCCGACGCTGCCGGTACCGCCGGTGTCTCCCGCCCCATCTTCGCTGAAGCGCGAAGCGGTCAGTGCGCTCCTCTCGAGCCCGGAGACCGACGACCCGGTGAAGGCCGCGGCATAGTGATCGAACGCCTGCCCGGTGGTCTGCCAGGAGGTGCTGCCGGCAGCAGAGTAGCGCATCAGCGTTTGGGCCGACGAAGACGCGCTGCCGACAAGCCGCCAGACGTTGTCGTTCTGCAGCGCCAGATCATAGGACAGGAGACCGTCGACGATCGGACCGTTCGCGAGAGCGAAATCGCCGGCAGTCGTGGTTCCCGATGAGACATCGATCAGTGCCAGACCCGATGCCGAAATGGCGCCGCCACGGAGATAAGAAACCTCGACGTTGGTGTGGCCGGTAACGGCACCGGCGATTGCCAGTACGTCGGCCGTGGTGGCGGAGGCATCGACAGCGACGACACCGCCGCTGCCGGCATAGGCACCACCCAGTTCGAGACGGTCCCCGCGCACGTTGTTCGCCAGCGACAGCCGCGCCCCGGCGAGATTGTTGAACGACTCGAGGCCCAGCAAGCGAACGGTGGTGGGTGACGATCCTGCGCCGACATTGAAACGGCCACGGTTGTCGATCCGGTCGATCCCGTTGCCGAAATCGGAATCCCCTGAAAACACGAACAGCCCGTTGTTCCGCAAAACGTCGTCGCCGGCGCCGAGGTCCAAGCGACCACGCATCTCGCCGGCGTTGACGATGGTCTCGGCATGCGAACCGCCGCGCACGGCAAGGCCGCTCGCTGCGTAGACCAACCCCTCGTTGTTCAGCACGTTACCCAGCGGGCCATCGACGAATTCGACGGCAGCACCTGTGCCAGATCCACCCACGGCGCTGGCGCGCGATTGAACGTGAACGACCGACCGGCCGATCGTCGAACCAGCGACGATGGCGCGCGAATCGACCCCGCTCGCCGTCACGGCGCGGGCGGTGCGGATGGCGATGTTCTGGCGCGCGCGCGCGTCGATGCCGTCCGACAAATTGCCTGTCGTGGAGATGGAGCCCGCGTCGTTGGCTATGATGACGGCGCCCGTGGTCGACACCGCGCGCACCGCATCCGCCTCGGCTCCGGTGGTCGAGACCGTTCCGCGATTGTCGATCGCGACCTGACCTGCGGCCAGTGCCTCGATGGCGACTGCGGCGGGCCCGCTCGCGGTTATCCGGCCGTTGTTGGCGACCAAGGCTGTGCCCTGAGTGCTGTGCAGCTTGGCGCCGGTCGAACGAACGCCCGATGTCGTGATCGTCCCGTTGTTGCGGAGCGTAGCCCCAGCCCGGCTGTCGATTTTCACGGCCGGACTGTCATGACCTGTCGTCGCGACCGAGCCGCTGATCGTAACCGCTCCGGTGCCGTTATCGGACGCCACGAGGATACCGGAACTTCCATAACCCCCGGTCTGGACTCGCCCGACGGTGTTGACGGCGACATTCGTCTTACCCCAAGCACGGATACCCTTGGCGACGTCTCCGGTGGTGACGATGTTGCCGACGTGGCGAACATTGATGGCGCCGTCGGTGGAGCGCGCGTAGACGCCCTCGCCACCGCGCCCGGTGGTCGAGAGGGTGCCGCTGGAGACCA
>JBKBNR010000008.1:0-12255 GCA_046295315.1 Hyphomicrobiaceae bacterium | reverse complement strand
AGTTATGCCGGTTGCGCCGACGAGTTTGAAGGCATCGCCGTTGACGCTCGCCGTCGAAACATTGGCGGTGCTCGTGAGGTGGACCCGCGTATTGGACACTGCGACCAGGCCGGGGCTGCGGTCCAGCCCCAGTGTGGCAAGGGTGCCGCGAACATTTATGAAGACATCGCCGTGACCAAGGATCTTGATCGCCGACGCGAGCGTGCCGGTGGTTTCGGCGTTGCCGGAGAACACGAAATCGACCCGAGCTCGCGAAACCGCCGACAACGCGTCGGCGTCGTGGGCGCGGATGGTGTGCGCGCCGGTCGCGGCATTGACACCCACGCGACCTCCCGCCTGAATGAAGAACGTGTCCTGACCGCTCGCTCGGGTGACGTCGCCGGTGAGATTTCGGATATGCAGCTCGCTCACCCGGTTGACCGAGCTGAAGCCGGTATTGGCGCCCTCGCACGTCGTCGTCGTTCCGGCGACATTCGTAGTGCAGGCGGCGCTCGCCGGCGAAGCGCCGTGGATGGCGCCGACAATGACAACCGCGCCCACGAAATGCCGCATGTGGAACCCTCCCCCCCAGTTCTCGCACCGGGGTCTCGCGACCATTGAACCCGTCAACCGGCCAATTCCTCGGTCAAGGGGAGCGCAAGCGAAACGTCGATCAGCAACGCGACGATAAACAAGCCGAAGTGGCGACCGCGAACCCGCGACCAAGGCATACCACCGAATATCACCGCGGGCGGCACTGCAGATGACCGGCCATTCGCGGATGGGCGGGTCGGAAGCGCCGAGCCTGCCGGATTTCGACCGCTACGGCTCACGACTTCCGCCGTCACCACCGAAGACTTGCCCGACGAGCTGCGTTTAATCCCACTAAAGACGGTTAGCTAACCACCCGAGCCTAGTCAATACGCCCGGGGCCGCGGCGCCCGTTTTCAGAGAAAACGATGTGGTAGGAATGCACGCCCGGTCATTATGCATCTCATGCCTGTCGCTGACCTCGTGTTCCGTGTCCGGAACTCGGTTCCCGTCGATGCTTCCAACCGACCAAGTGTCGGAAACATGCGGAACACGAGCAACTCGATGAGTCTCGTGTTGCTTTTGTCACTGACGATGGGCAGGCCCAGCTTCGGCAACCGGGGACCGATCGGCAGTGACGCAACACTCTCCAGCTGAGCCGCAGTCGGGCGCCTTCGGGCCGGCGCGTCGTCATCGTATCGAAATCGTACCGATCGCTCGATGCCGTGTCCAATGACGCCGTGCGTTGCCAGCCGACCAGCGATGGCTCTAAACTCCGACGCACCGTTCGTTCCAACCTATCTCCCGACCGGCTCGCTGCCGGACGTGTGTGGCTCGGGAAGCGGCGAACGCGTTGGGCCAACGGTCGCCCGGATGGCCGTCGTTTTCCCGCCGCAACCTTCGAGGTCTGCCTCAAGGTTTACCGACAATCCCGAGTTTGCGGAGTTCGGCAACGACCGTCTCTCCAATATCGCGGCAACCAGCAGCCGTGAAATGCACGCCGTCCGGATGGAATTCGTAACCGCCGGCTGGGGCGGTGGCACCCTGTAGGTCGACCATCGCAATGCCTCTGGCCGCCATGACCTGCCTCGCGGCGCTATTGTATAGTGCGACATCGGCGGCCCGGTAGCGTGGCGCTTTCGCCACTGGCGTCGTGTCGATCCAGACGAGTTGCCGGGCACCGCTAGCGAGGCGAGAGACGAGCGCGTCGAGCCGGCGCTTGTAGACCTCGACCGGTGTCGAGTTGTTCCATCTCGACTTATCGGTTCGGGCATCGGGCCTCAACACGAGGTCGTGTAGCCCCCAATTGAAGATCACGACATCGAAGGGCCCGGCCGAGAGGTAGGCGTCGATACTTTGCAAACCGCGTAACGTGCCCGCGCCGTTGTGTGGTATTCTGTGAATCGCGTAGCTGTCACCGAGCAGTCGCTTGACGTGCGGGGCGTAGCAGAGGGAGATCGAGTCTCCCATCAGCAACATCGAGGGAGATTTGCCGGCGTTGACGGGCGGCAACACTACGGGGTCCCACATTTTGTATTTTTCGGCGAGTTTGCCCCACTTTTCCGGGTAATGGTCGCGCACGGCCCTTCGGATACTCTCAGCTTCCGCGGAGAGCTTCGTGTCCGCCGATAGCGGTCCGCTCGACAGTAGCGTGAGCCCGACGGCTGCAGCGACCCCGATCATGCCAAGGGCGACGGACGTGTAGCGGTTCATTCAGGTGTGCCTCTTCGGGTTCGCAGCGCCATAAATCTCGGCAAACAGGACGCGGCCGGTTGATGCGGTGGTCGCTATGGTATATCCGCGAGAATATTCCGGGTAAGTTATGTGGGTGGCACTTTTGAGATGGGAAGCCCTTCGTATGCGGTTGCCAGGATCGATATTCGGGGCGGGGATACGGGACATGGGTCGATCGGGGTCCGCTGCCGGCCGTCGCGTCGATAGCGCCGGCGGGTGCGACGACAACGGTCCCCTCGGCCTCCTCGTCCCCCACCGGGTTGCGCTGGCTCTCGGCGCTTGGCTCGCGGTTTTTCCGATCGCCGGATCGAACGATGCGCACGCCGCCTGCCAATCGCAAGGGAACGGCATTCTGCTCTGCACCGGCGACGTGCGTGCCGGTGTGCGGGAATCCGGCTCGAACGTGAGCCGGATCAACGTCCGTGATCTGACCCACGATATCGCACCGGCCAACCAGAACGGCGTCTCCATAGTCGGGGGCAATCCGACCATCGACGCTGATCTCAGCGGGCGAACCATCACAGCGGTCGGGCAGTCGACCTACCAGGGTGGGCGGGCGGGCATCGGTGCGTGGGGCAATGTCGTCTCGGTCCGTGCCGTCAACGGCACGATTGACACGACCGGCATCTACAACCACGGCGTTGTCGGCGGCAGCACCGGCGCAAGTTCGACGGTGTTCTTCCAGGGCACTCTTTCGACCACTGGATCGCATTCTCGGGGCATTTGGGTGAATGCCCACGCCGGGTCGGCAACGCTGACGGCTGACAGCATCATATCGACGACGGGAGCGGTCAACGCCGACGCCATCAAGGTGGAGGCGGCGACAGGCGTCGTTCTCCGGCATACCGGACGCAGTGAGACGACGGGCGAAAATTCGGAAGGCATGTACCTGCGAGCCACCGCCGGCGCCATCCGTGCGACCACCACCGCATCGACGCTGATCACCCGCGGACTTTACGCCGGCGCCATCGAGGCGCACGCCCGTGATGGCGTCTCGATCACCCAGGACGGCACCATCCAGACGTTCGGCATAGGCGGTCGTGGCATCTATGCCCTGTCGGACAACGATGCCGTAAGCGTCACCTCCAGCGGTTCGATCGCCACCGCTGCCGCACAGTCGGATGCCATCGAGGCCAAGGGGCGGGGTCCCGTCAACATCGTTTCTCAATCCGCGGTGTCGACGTCGGGGCTGCGGTCTGAAGCGATCAACGCCATCTCGACCCACGGCGCCGTCAGCATCGCCAGCACGGGCGCGGTTTCGACAGGCAACCACGATGCTGCGGGTATCATTGCCACCGCGGCGCAGAGCGCGACGATCACGCAGAACGGACGCCTGACGACAGCCGGGAACAGGTCACACGGCATCTGGGCCACGGCGCGCCTCGACGTTTCGATCACCGCAGTCAGTGATCTGTCGACGCGCGGCACGACTTCGCAGGGAATTTTCGCCCATTCGCACACGGGCAACGCGACGGTCGACTACCGCGGGCAGTTGTCTGTCGCCGGCAATGGATCGCGCGGAATTCTGGCCCTCAGCAATGCCGGTAACGCATCCGTCAAGACGAACGGCGTGTTGCGTGGTTTGAGCAATCAGGGTCGCAGTGTCGTCGAGGTGACGGCAGGCAACGCGGCGCATGCCGACATCACGGGAACGATAATATCGTCGACCATTGCCGCCCCGGCCGTGACCGTCAGCGGTAATCGCGGAGCGACGGTCAAGCTCGCCGGCGACGTCTACGCCCTCGGCACCAACGCCACCGCCATTCAGGCATCGTCGAGCGGTGGCCCGGTGACAGTCGAAGTAGCGCGGGGCGTGGTGCGCAGCGGACCCGGCAACGGGAGTGCGATCACACTTTCTGGAGGCTCGTCCTCGACGACCAACCGTGTCCTCAATTCCGGCGTCGTGCTGTCCGCTTCCGGCAATGCGGTGGTCGGTAGCGCGTTCAGCGACCTGATCGACAACCGTGGCACCATGGGGGGGGCGTTCCAGCTCGGTGGCGGTGACGACCGCATCTCGAATGCCGGCACGATCTCCATTTTCCGCACCAGCGATTTCGGCGCCGGGGCCGATCAGTTCATCAACAGCGGCTTGCTGAAAGTGAACGGGGCAGTCTCGCTCGCCAATCTCGAAGTTTTCGACAATGCCCGCGGCACCATCACGATGCAGGACGGGTTCTACACCGGCCGGCTTGCCACCTCGGGTGGTTTCAGCGGTGGCGGTCAGATTCTCGTCGATGCGCAATGGAACCGCGCCGATCGCATCGTCGTGGCAGGCACCGTGACCGGACGCACGGCCGTCGGCGTCGACTACCGCCCCGGCGGCTCCACCATTCCGCCGCAAGGGCTGCCACTGATCGAGGTTACGAGCGGCAACACGAGCGGCGGCAACTTCGTGCTGGCGGGTGGGCCGATCGTCGACGGAATGCTGAACTACAACCTGCGCCTTCAGCCTGGTGGCACCTGGTCGCTGGTCGGGTCGCCGAACGCGTCGGCGGCGCGGCTGCTGGCGAATACGTCGCTCGGCACACAGGCATGGTCGCAATCCAGTTCGGCGTTCGGGGACTACGTTGCTGGTTTTCGCTCGGCGGGGCAGAGTTTCCGCGGCAGCGACGGCAGCCTGCAGGCGACCCGTTTCAACAGTGATGCTGGTGGTGGCCCGGTTGCTGCTTCGGGGGCTTGGATGGCCTCCTTCGGCGCCGCCGGTCCGGCTTCGGATGTGCGCGCCGATCAGCATCAGGAGCGGGCTTCTGGGTTCCAGGGTGGCATCGACCATACGTTGCTCGCCGATGCTGATGGCAACGCCCGCATCGTCGCCGGCATCACCTTCGGTGCGCGCCATTTCAGCAGCGACAGCGCGCAGGCAGCCAACGACGAACAGCCGAACCAGAGCAACGTCGGCATCTACGTCGCCTCGGTCGACGGTGCCACCGACGTCTCCGTGCTGGCGAAGACCGACGTCACCAGCCTGCGCTACAGTGACACTGGCGTGGCCGCCGGCGACCTCGACCTCGCCACCTCCGGCTTGCAGTTCAACACCGGGTATACGCTGCCGCACCTGACGGGACCGTGGTCGCTCCGCTTCGATGGCGGCACGCGTTACATGTACAGTCAGATCGACAATACACAGTTCAACCACATCGCTGTTTCGTTCGACGCCTCCACGGAGTTCGTCGCCTTTGCCGGAGCGACGCTCGGTTTCGCCACCGAACGGCGTCGAGGCAGCACGGATGGCTTCAGCGCCTCGCTGAGCGTTCACCTGGAACAGGATCTGATGCGCCGCCGCGCGATCGATGTCGCCGGCTATGGACTGTCGGATGGCAGCCTGCGCACGATGCTGGATGTCGGCGCCCGGTTGGAATGGCAGGCTGGAGGCTTCGCTCTCGGCGGCGAGATGACGTGGCGGCACGACCTCATGGGGACCGAGGACGGTCCCGCCGCCGAATCGCTCGAGGTCCGCCTTCGGTCCACGACAAGGTGGTGAGTCCGCCGTGCTGCGGCGGCATCGGCCGGTCGCAGCCGACGATACCCCTGCGCGGCGCTTCGGCGTCGGGAAGTCCGTGTCGCTGAACGCGCCCGCCGCAGGTGGAGACCGCTGCCCGTGTCACTCTATTCGATCCGCCGAGAATTGCGTCGAGCGGCGCGGAAGCTGTACCGCGAGGCCCGACGCACCGTCGCGGCAAGCGAAATGCATGGAAAGGACAAGCCAGTGGCCGACGAAATCAAGGCGCCCGCCAAACCCGAACCCGCCGCACCCGACCGCAGCCCGACGGTTCGCTTCACCGAGATGAAGTCGAAGGTAGAGACCAGTGGCCGCGGCTGGGATCAGATGTCCGAATTCGACAAGGCATATCACCGGCAGTCGACCCACATGGTCAACAAGTGGTCGAACTACCTGCCGGTCTACGAGCGCCACCTGGGCCGCTTCCAGGGCCAGCGCATCACGATGCTCGAGATCGGCATCTCGCAGGGCGGATCGCTCGACGTCTGGGAGCGCTATTTTGGGCCGGCCGCCCGCATCGTCGGCGTGGATATCGACAAGCGCTGCACGAAATTCGCACGCGATCACATCCATGTCGAGATCGGCAGCCAGGAAGACCCGGACTTCCTGCTCTATCTGGTGCGCAAATACGGCCCGTTCGACTTCATTCTGGATGACGGCGGCCATACCATGACGCAGCAGATAACGACATTTCGAACGCTATACCCCCATGTGACGAGCCCCGGGGTGTTCATGACCGAGGATACGCACACCTCTTATGAGGCGAAGTTCGGGGGCGGACTCAATAATCCAGACAGCTTCATGAATTACGCAAAACAATTTGCCGATTGGCTGCACGGCTGGCACGTGCCGGAAGTCGCCAAGCTCGCGCCGTCCGGATTCCTGCAGTCGACGGCTTCGGTGCACTTCTACGATTCGATCGTCGTGCTGGAAAAGGCGCCTCAACGCCGCCCGTACATGATCCGCCGCGGCGAGCGGACGATCAGTTGACCGTCAGCCTGGCGCGCCGGCGGGCGGCAGAGATGGGCGCCGGGTCCGCCCCCGCGCGCCGACAGTTTCTCAGCAACATCGGGAAATCGACGAGAGGCGGACACAATGGCGTCTTTATTCCGTCGACCGCGTTACGCATCATCGCTATCCATGTGGAGCGGAAAGCCGCCGCACGGCGGTGACGTGTCTGCAGAGAAAGGTTGTCTCCATGTCGTTCAGCGGTAAGTTTCTCAAATTGGTTCTCGCCCTGTTGGTAACAGCGACCGCGCTGGCGCAGCCGGCCGCGGCACGGGACCGTGTCGACGACAGGGACTGGGTGCAACTGCGGTCCGCGTCGAGGGCCATCGAGCGTGGCGTCGAGATTCTACGGTTCGACGACAACATCGGCCGGTTCAACGCGATTGCGGTGCAGTCGGTCGGCGGCTCCATGCGGGTCGATACCATTCGGGTTCGCACACAGTCGGGAGAGCGCAGCTATCGCATCAATCAGGACCTGCGGGCGAACGAGAGGTCGTCTCTCGTCCAACTTCCCGATGAACAGTCCCTCGTTCGCTCGATCGAAGTCGAGACGAGCCGCAAGTCCGGCGGCCGGCCAGCGATCTGGGGCATGATCGGTCGTGATCGTGACGGCTATGAATTGATGGCGACGGCCCGCATCGCGGGTGCTAGGGAAGATTACATGCTCGCCTTCGGCGACCAGGCGGACAAGCCGATTTCGAAGATCAAGTTCCGCGTCTGGGAGGGGGTGGCCGAATTGCGGCGTGCCGAGGTCCTCTTCGACAACAACGAGACGCAGGAGATCACGATCAGGGATCGTCTTGCGCCGGGCGAGGATTCAGGAACCCTCGATCTGGACGGCTCGCGCCGCCGCGTGAAGGGTGTGCGCATCACCATGCGGACGGGCCGCAATTCCGACGCGACGCGTATCGACGTGCTGGGGCTGCGCGGCAGCGCAGGCGGCGTGTTCGCAGGACGCGGCGACGATGATCGCATGGCCCCCCGTATCGACGATCGCCGTGTTGACGACCGTCGCGGTGACGACCGCCGCGCGGACGACCGCCGTGGTGACGATCGCCGCGCCGACGACCGCCGTGGTGACGATCGCCGCGCCGACGACCGCCGTGGTGACGATCGCCGCGGTGACGACCGTCGTGGTGACGATCGCCGTGTTGACGACCGTCGCGGTGACGATCGCCGTGGTGACGACCGCCGTGGTGACGATCGCCGCGCGGACGACCGCCGTGGTGACGACTGGAGCGACGCACGCCGCTTGGCCAGCCGCGATCGCGAGATGGCGCGCGGGTGGGAATTGCTGGGAACGAGCAAGGCGGCCATGCTGTCCTCCGACAAGGACGTGATCGAAGTCGGTCGCCGCGAAGGACGGTTCTCCGCAATTCGTGTGAGAGTGCAGAAGGCCGATGTCCGCATGTACTCCGCGGTCGTCGTCTACGGCAACGGAGAGCGTGAGGAAGTGCCGATTTCGGGCACGCTCAACGCTGGAGAAATCAGCGAGCCATTCGATCTGAAGGGGCGGGGGCGGTCCATCGAGCGCGTCGAGTTCAACTACAAGACCAAGCTCAACCTCAACTTGCGCGGTTCCGCCGTGGTCGAAGTCTGGGGGCTCAGCCGTAACTGACCGGTGAGCCTCTCCGGCAAGCCCCGGGACCCCGGTGCAGCGGCGCGTGCACCGGGGTCGCTCGTGGTTTGTCGGCGCAGGCTCGCCAATCTCGCGCTCGAACAGTTCCGTTGCGGTTGGTTCGCCAGCCGATGTCTGATGCCCGAGGAACACCAACTCCTTCCGGTTTGTGGTGTTGCCTCCCTGGCTGGCGCTCGGCAGATCAAGTTACAGCAGCAGGGGGGGCAGCGTCAGTGGTGCAAGTCTGATGCGGTCGTTCACATGAACATTCATGCGCTGCTGGCGGCGATGCGACAGGAATTTCGGCGCAACGCGCGCGGAGCGGGCGTCAATTGGTCGGCTCTGGTCGAGCAACAGGCCGCGGCCGGTACGTCCGCCGATGTCATCGAGTACATCAAGGCTCAACTCGCCGCGGCGGGGCTCGAGCAAGGCGCGACGGACCAGCAGGCCGCGGTGAACCAGCAGGCCGCCGCCGGCATACGAGGCCGTAAGAATACGGCCCCACCGCCGCCAAGCCAGCCCGAGGTCACCAATTCCAGGAAACTGCTGCTCGGCTTGGAAATGTTCATGGCAGCCGCCGCCGGGCGACGTCACTATTTCGTCTCGCTCGGCTTGCCGACAGGAGTGCCCGGGCCCGTCCGGGCACACCTCCTCAAGCCAGACGAGTGCCGCATACTTCTCGACGACGTTGCCGGCAAGCGTGTCCTGGACGCTCTTTCCGACGCCACGACGCGCGATTGCGCGGCAGGCCGGTTGTTGGCCGAGGCAGCGGTACCTCCGGCGCCCGATGACACTCACAGGCGGCCGGCACAGACGCAGTCGAATGTGCCGGTGGTGCGCCCGGTGAACCTCGCCGACGTCGCCGCGTGGTCGATCCATGTCGACAGACTGGGCGTCACCATCAAAGCATTGATCGAGGAAATTCTGCGCCTCGAACGCGACTTCGACGCAACCATTCTGGTCTCCGGCAATCTGCACAACATGGCGCCTATTCTGCTGAAAATGCCGACGGATGGAAAAAGAGGCTACTCGATCGCCACGTCGGAATGTGGGCTGACGCTGTTGGCCATTCGTTAGCCGCCGTGGCAGAGCGAGAGTAGGGTGGCGTTGGTTGCTCGCACCCGACGACGGGGCCGGACGCAATCTCGGCCGACACCGCACTCCGCTTCCGTGTCGCCGTCGTCGCGTACCGGAAGCCGTCGGGCCAAGGTGGTCGCGGTCGACCTTGCCCCCAAGTTTTATCTGGCCGTAGATTCGCAACTGGCGTCTGGATTGCCCGTTTGGGCGGGTGATGCGACGGGCAAGGGCGCGGAGCTTCTCACATCGCGCTGCGCCCGAGCCCGGCGCGGGTTGAAGGTGGAGGTGACGATGCATGCGCCCATCAAGCCTGTCATCGCTGCCGCGATGATGTCGTCGCTGCTTGCCGGCGTCTGTCGTGCCGCAGAGCCCGAGCAGGTTTGGCAGGAGAAGTGCGCCCTATGCCACGGCGAGATGGCGCAATTCGCAACACGCAGCCTGCGCCTGGTGGATGACGCGCCGGCTTTGCGCAAAGGTGGCGAAACCCTCGAGGCGTTTCTGAGCCATCATGGTCGACTGAGCTCCGGCGAGGTCGGGGCGGTGTGCCGGGCACTGGCGGAGGAACTGAAGAAGCCCGTGGGCGAGTGAGGGCGGACGGACGGCTGTCGCCGCAGCCCATGCTACCTGGCCCGTCTACTTGACCGGCAGTGGGCGTATGTCAGCACATCGACGGCATCCTGCAACGGCAGCGCGCGCAGGCTCACCATCGCCGCACCGGGGTGCGCGTAGCGCATCTTGTGCAGCCCCTCGGCCGGAAACGCCTGCGCCTCGGTTCCGACAAAGGCCGGCGCGTCTTTCGTGCCCCAATCGTGCAATCGGCCGTCGAAGCCATGGCACATAGCGCAGATGTTCTGGAAGAGTTCCGCGCCCCGCTTCGCATCGCCCTCGGCCTTCGCGGTCGCCCGCTCGATATGGCGATCGGCGTCGTGCCGGCCTTCGCGGACGAAGGCCGCTACCCGAGCCAACTCCTCGTCGCTGATCATATCGGCTGTGGAGTTGTGCGGCGGCGGTCGCATCAGTTCGGCTATTGCGGCGGGTGTCATCGACCGAGCCCCGCGGATGCCCTTGATACCGGTGAAGCGATGCCCGGGCCGAGAGCCCGTCCTTATCCGTGTCGTCCCATCCGTGGCATTTGACGCAGCGCCATGGCGTGGCGGCCTTGCGCCGAGAGGTCGCCGGATAAGAGGGATTGGTGCCGTCCGGCTTCTTTCGGTCGAGCGCTTCCCACCACATATCATGGAGGCGACCACCGGCTGCCAGCGTCCAGGCTCTGGTCGGGTCGAGTCGGCCGGCGCACCATGGACGACGTTCTGCTGGTCGGCGGTGTGCTCAGGCTGTTCGGCGTCGGCTGTGCTGGCGGCCAACACGACGCCCGCGGCCACGATTGCTCTCGTGGCTTTCTACGTATCAGAAGGCACCAGCTAAAGCGGCACGAGCCATGTGCGATCGCCCGGGCTGACGTTCCTGCTCGTCGGCTCGGTTCCTGCCGTCGCTCGGCAGGTTTGGACGCCGCAGTCGTGCGTGTCGGCATCGGCGAAGGCTCGCGGCCCCCAAGACGCCCGCGTGTGCGGCGCGGCATCGCACCTGGAGGCAAGCCGTTGCCCGTCGCCAATTCCGGCCATGGTGGCCGGCGCGCCGCCGGCATGCACGGCCCCGTCGTCAGGGCGGGGCGGTCTGGCCTCCACCGGCAGTCCGGGCGGGCCGGCGATGGCGGCCGCATCGCCGGTCATCCAGTTTCAATGATCGACGATCTGCCGGCGGGCGTCAGCCGGCCGCGATCCGCCACATCCGGGTACGGGCGCGGTCGATACGGCACCCACCCCATGCAGCGGCGAGCGACGCCGCAGCGCCGCCGCCCGAACTCGATGCTTCGGCATGGTGACGGCACGCGGCAGCGGGCGGCCTAGGGGCGCGGCAAAGTTGCGCCGCCCCTGGACCGCCCTTGGTTCGGGCGCTCGACGGACGATATCGGACGAAACGAACGTCAGTTATCCAAAAAGCTGCGCAGTTTGCGTGACCGGCTCGGGTGCTTCAGCTTGCGCAGGGCCTTGGCCTCGATCTGGCGGATGCGCTCGCGCGTGACGGAGAACTGCTGGCCCACTTCTTCGAGTGTGTGGTCGGTGTTCATGCCGATGCCGAAGCGCATGCGCAGCACGCGTTCCTCGCGCGGCGTCAGGCTGGCCAGCACGCGCGTCGTCGTTTCGCGCAGGTTCGACTGGATGGCCGCGTCGATCGGCAGCACGGCGCCCTTGTCCTCGATGAAATCGCCGAGATGCGAATCTTCCTCGTCACCGATCGGGGTTTCGAGGCTGATCGGCTCCTTGGCGATCTTCAACACCTTGCGCACCTTTTCGAGCGGCATGGCGAGCTTTTCCGCGAGCTCCTCCGGCGTCGGCTCGCGGCCGATCTCGTGCAGCATCTGGCGGCTCGTGCGCACGATCTTGTTGATCGTCTCGATCATGTGCACGGGAATTCGGATGGTGCGCGCCTGATCGGCGATCGAGCGGGTGATGGCCTGACGAATCCACCACGTCGCGTAGGTCGAGAACTTGTAGCCGCGGCGGTACTCGAACTTGTCGACCGCCTTCATCAGGCCGATGTTGCCTTCCTGGATGAGATCGAGGAACTGCAGGCCGCGGTTGGTATATTTCTTGGCGATGGAGATGACGAGGCGGAGGTTCGCTTCGACCATTTCCTTCTTCGCCTGCCGCGCCTCACGCTCGCCTTTCTGGACGTGGCGGACGATGCGGCGGTACTCCGCGATCTCGAGGCCGGTGACGCTGGCAAGTTCGAAAATTTCGCCGCGCAC
>JBKBNR010000007.1:0-19386 GCA_046295315.1 Hyphomicrobiaceae bacterium | reverse complement strand
AGGTATCCCGCGATGTCGCAAACGATGGCGCTGCTGTCGCCCGATATGACCGACGCCGAACGGCGCATGGTCGTGGCGGCCGTGCGCGGCGAGGTCGGCGATCTGGGTGGCGCTGCCGTTCGCGGTTCAGTGCTGCGCGATCTGTTGCTCGAAGCCCGGCCCGGCTGGCTGCTACCGCGCCACGGCGTCAGCCTCGCGCGGATGACAGTCGTCGGCGGGCTCGATCTCGACGGCGCGGTGCTCGACAAACCGCTGACGCTGAGCGAAGTGCATGTCGAGACGATCCGCGGCGGCACGAATGTCGCGATCGCCTTGGGTAGCACCCGCATGCGCCGCTTCACGCTGCACGCCTCGACCGTCGCGGGTGCCATTCTGGCCGACAGGGCCGAAGTCGTCGGCGCCCTGCTGATCGGCGGTGGCGAGATCGCCGGACCGCTGCACCTGCGCAGTGCGGTGGTCCACGGCAGTCTCGCCATCGAAGGCGCGGCAGTCGGCGACAGCGCATCCGCCGTGCAAGCCGCCGGGCTGCAGGTCGACGGAACGCTGGTGCTTCGGCGAAGCCGCTTCAGCGGCACGGCATCGTTGGCGCGGTGCCGCATCAACGGCAATCTGCACGGCGAGGAGGTTCGCATCGCCGTCACGGGGGGCCATGATCTCGACCTCGATGCCGCGCGCATCGCCGGCGACGTGACATTCGACCGGGCGGCGATGTCGCGCGGCATGACGCTTGTCGAGGCGCGGTTCGACGGACGCCTCTCGGTCGCATCGGCGACGGTCGGCGAAGCCGGCATCAGCGCCAGGGGCGCGCGGATCGACGGTGCGATACTGGCGACTGAGGCGCGCCTCTCCGGGCCGATCAGGATCGACGACACGGCCATCGGCGGCGGACTTTCGGCGCGTGGCATGGAGGTGCACGGCGGCGAAGCGGCCGTCGTTGCGCGGCGCGCGCGCTTCGGTGCCTCGGTCGATGCGCAGGCGAGCAAGATCGTCGGGACGGTGGACCTCGCCAGCGCGCGGATCGACGGCGAACTCCGGCTCGCCAGCGCCCGGCTTTTCGGTGCACAGCGGGCGCTCGACGCGCGCGGAATCAAGGTCGACGGCGACTGCCAGATGCTGCGCACCGTGGCGTTCGGGACGATCGACCTCTCGGCAGCGGTGATCGGCGGCGCGCTGTCCTTGAACGGCGCTTCGCTGAAAGTCGACCGCGGTGCGGCGCTCGACGCGCGCCGGGCGCGGATTGCGGGCGGCGTCGGTCTCGGTGACGGTCTCGATGCGATCGGCGCGATCCGCCTCGATCGCGCCTTGGTCGAACATGGGGCTGTCGACTTGGCGGGCAGCCGCGTCGTCTCGGTTCACAGGGCTTCTGGTGCGCCCGGCCAGCAGAACGCGCCGAGGCCGCCGTCATCGGCGGACGACCGCATCGCCATCGGCCTCAGCGGTCTGCGCGCAGCGTCGCTCGCCATGCCGGTGACCGCCGAGCAGCGCCCGCGCGGGATCGTCGATCTCGGCGGTGCGCAGGTCGGCGAATATCGCGACCATGCCGCCGCGTGGCCGCCGGCGAACGAGGCGCGGGGCAACGGCGCTGCGGCCACCAGTGGCGACGACGACGTGCTGGTGCTGGACGGCTTCACCTATTGCCGCCTGACGAACCCGGCGGGCGCCGCTGGTGAGGGCGGGGCAGGTGGCGCCACCATGGATGCGGCGGCGCGGCGTATCGCGTGGCTCGAGGCGCAACCGGCGGGCGATCTGGAGCAAATGTTCAAGCCGCAGCCCTGGCGCGAGGCGGCTTCGCGGCTGGCGGAACAGGGGCTGCCGGGTGAGGCTCGGCGCGTCATGCTGGCCGCGCTTCGCCGGCAACGGCGCTCGGCGAGGTCGCGGCGCGGGCGCTGGGCCGGTCTGCTCGACGATGCGCTCACCGGCTATGGCTACGCGCCCTTGCGTCCGCTCCTGATCTTGGTGGTTGCGACACTCGCCTTCGCGGCGGCCTATGCCTGGGCGGACATGCAATGCCGGGGGCAGACACGATGCCCTGCCGGTCCGGCATTCATGACCGATGGTAACGGGGCCGGACATGCGGGCTTCAATGCCATCGCCTACGCTGTCGAACAGTCGTTACCCGTTCTCGATCTGCAGCAGCGCCGTCACTGGCGGGCGAACCCCGCATGGCAGCCCGGAGCAGCGAGCGCGGCGTCGCATGCGACGACGACCGGGCTTATGCTCGAATACGCTGCTGCATTCCAGTCGCTGCTGGGCGTCGTTCTCGCGGCGTTAGCACTCATCGGGCTCGTGCGCGCGCCGCGCCGCGTATAAGGTTCAGGCCCGAGAGTCTGGCGGTGCTGCCGCGCGATGCCGGGGTGGAAGCGGTGGGAAACGGGCCTGTTCGCTCGTTTCGGCCACAGTCGTGCCAAGGTTACCGCTGCAGAGTTTTCGGGTCAGAGTGGAGCAAGCGCTGAGGGGGCGTGTGTGCGCGGCTGGGGAGTAGCCTTCGGGTTCTTGTTGTTAGGTATAAGTCTCGTCTGGCAGGGCGGGTCTGGCGCGGCGATGGCCGAGACGACGTTGCCGGATCGCGCGCCGTCGACGGCGGCCGGCGGCAAAGGCGCACGGAGCCCGTCCGCCACGGCGGCCGGCGCTACGGCACCAACGTCCACGAGGCGAGACGTGCGCGCCATCGACCGCGTCATCGTCAGCGAGCCGCTGCCCGACATCCCCGAAACCGTTCGTCTCGATATCGCCAACGCTCCGGCGGCGTTCGCATGGGCGCCCGTCATCCGACATGCCAACGGCCAAAGCGAGCCGTCGGCGCTTGTCGGCGCCGACGGCGGACCATCCCCGATGCTGTACATCTGGCTGATGATGACCGGACTGATCGCGTTCGCCGGCTGGTACGGGTGGAGACAGCAGGCGGAGATCGCGGCGAGTATCCGCGCTCGAATGGCCCGGGCTCCGTGGGCCGGCAACGTCGTGCGCGTCATCGACACGATCGGGGCGCGATTCCGGCAGACATCATCCTTCGCCACCGCATCCGTTGGCGGGGCGAGCTATTCGACGGAAGTGCTGGAGAAGCGGCTGCACAAGGTCGCCGACGCCGTGGCCGACGTGCCCCGTTCGGTGCCGCTGCGCGAAGTTCTAGAGGATGAGTTGCGGCGCGTGCGCCAGCGGCTCGTCGCTGCGTCCGCTGGCTCGGAGCGCACGACGCCCGGCGAAGCAAGTGACGGTTCGGCCGCGAGAGGCCGGCTCTCCGCGCCCGCTTATCGGGTGTTGCTGCGCGATCTCGAACGCATCGAGCGCATTGCCGTCAGCGCGCAGCGCAGTATCACGGCTGGCGATGGCGCTCAGTCGCTCGCCATGCCGACGTCGGCGCGCGAAGCCTACGAGGTGCTCGGTATAAACGGCAACGTCACGGATGCGACGCTCAAGAAGATCGTCGACGCGCTGCGCATGAGTTGGCACCCCGATCTCGCCAGCAGCGCGGAAGATCGGGCGGTGCGCGAGGAACGCATCAAGCAGATCAACGTCGCGACGGAGTTGATCGCCGCCGAGAGACGCGCCGCGTGACCGCTTCCGAGATGGTCGCCACGCCGCCGGTGGCGCTCACCCTCGCCGGCTCGGACAGTTCCGGCGGTGCTGGGATACAGGCCGATCTCAAGACCTTCACCGCACTGGGCGTCTACGGCGCCAGCGTGATAACCGCGCTCACGGCGCAGAACACCTGCGGCGTGAGCGGCGTGCTCGGGGTCCCGCAAGGCTTCGTCACGCAGCAGATCGACGCTGTTTTTTCCGACCTCGACATCCGCGCCGCGAAAACCGGAATGCTCGGTGATCGCCAGACCGTCTCGACCGTCGCCGACGGCATTGCCCGCCATGGCCTCAAATCGGTCGTCGTCGATCCGGTGATGGTCGCGACCAGCGGCGATGTGCTGTTGTCGCCGGATGCCGTCGACGCGGTTCGGCTGCGGCTGGCGCCGCGGGCGCTGGTGCTGACACCGAACCTGCAGGAAGCGGCCCGGCTGCTCGACGAGAACGTCGCGCACGACACCAGCACCATGGAACGTCAGGCGCGGGCGCTGCTCGCGCTCGGCTGCCGCGCGGTGCTGGTGAAAGGCGGGCACGGCGCCGGCGACGAGGCGATCGACGTGCTGGCCATGGGTGGTGACGGTGCCGCCGAGGTTCGCCGGTTCGCCGCGCCGAGGATCACCACCGTCAACACTCATGGAACGGGATGCACCTTGTCGGCGGCCATCGCGGCGCGGCTGGCGCTGGGTGACGCGCTCGTCGCTGCGATCGCCGCCGCCAAGTCCTACCTGACGGCCGCCTTGGTGAGCGGCGCCGCGATGCGCATCGGCCACTGCAACGGCCCGGTCGACCACCTGTTCGCCATTCGCGCGACGAAGCGGCCGGGAGGATGACATGCGGTGCTGCTCGGGTCTGCTGCGGCGGCTCGCACCGGTTGTGGTGCTGGCGAGCACGTCGGCTCCGGCTTTCGGCCAGAACCCGTTGATCGAGAGCCTCACCGGCCGCTGGTCGGGATGGGGCAGCGTCACGCTCGCCGGTGGTCAGACGGAGAGCGTCAAGTGCGTCGCGACCTATACGGTCGGGGCGGCGGCGGGCGTTATCGAGCAGGTTCTGCGCTGTGCGTCGGCGAGCTACCGGGTCGATGCCACGGCTCGGCTCGATCTTCGAGGCGAGGCGGTCGCCGGATCGTGGAGCGAACGCGCAACCTCCTCCACGGGCGCGATTTCTGGCCGCGCATCGCCGGCTGGGCTGCACCTTGAAATCAAAGGCGAGGCGTTCACCGCTCGCGCTGTGCTGACCGCGACGACGTGCAATCATGCGCTCGCCATTAGTCCAGAAGGAGCGGCGATGGCGCGCATCGCGATCAAATTCGAGCGCTGCTGAGCGGACCCGTAACGGGTTTGCCGAATGGCGGCGATATATGCTCGGACGATGTGTGGCATGCCAGCATCTCCGGTTCACCATCGAGGTGGATGGCGCAACTTGAGGCTTGCAACCGAGCCCAAGTTTTAGGCATCTTCCACGCGTCGCCGATACATCATCGGCACCGAGCTTCCGGGGGGAAGGTCAAGCGCGGCTCATGCCTGCTGCTTGACTCGGCTGAAAACCGGTCCGGCTTAGGCTGGACCGGTTTTTTTGTTGGATCGCAGGTGTCGCCGCAGTGTCGCGAGGGCTTCAGACCACGCCCGCGCGCAGCAGGTCGTGCACATGGATGATGCCGACCGGGCGGTCTTTCTCGACCACGAACAGCGCTGTGATCCGCGAGGAGTTCATCATCTCGAGCGCCGACGACGCGAGCGCGTCGGGCGATGTTGCTTTCGGCTTCGCGGTCATGATGTCGCGCGCTCGCGCCGTCAGCAGCGTTTCGCCCATGTGGCGGCGCAAGTCGCCGTCGGTGATGACGCCGGCGAGACATCCATCGTCGTCGACGATGCCGATGCATCCGAACGATTTCTGCGTCATCACCAGCAGGGCCGACTGCATCGACTCGTCCAGGTGCGCAATCGGCAACGCCTCACCCTTGTGCATCAGGTCGGCGACGTGCTTGAGGCTGGCGCCGAGGGAGCCGCCGGGATGGAAGGTTCGGAAATCGCGGGCGCTGAACCCCTTGGCCTCGAGCAGGGCGATGGCCAGGCAATCGCCGATCACCAGTTGCATGGTCGTCGACGTGGTGGGTGCGAGCCCGTGCGGGCAGGCTTCCTTGGCGCGCGGCAGTTCGATGACGACGTCGGCATGGCGACCGAGCGCCGACTCGGACCGTGACGTGAGGGCGATCAAAGGCACGTTGAAGCGGCGTGAATAGGTGAGAATACTTTTCAGCTCGACCGTTTCGCCGGACCACGACAGCGCCACGATGGCATCGTCCGGCGTGATCATGCCGAGATCGCCGTGAGCGGCCTCCGTCGGATGCACGAAGAACGCTGGCGTGCCCGTCGAGGCGAATGTCGCCGCGATTTTCTGCCCGATGTGCCCGCTTTTGCCGACGCCGGTGACGATGACGCGCCCACGGGCGGCGGCAAGCACCTTGACCGCTCTCTGAAAGGGGGCGCCGAGGCCGTTTTCCAGGGCCGTCTGGACCTGCGTCAACCCGTCGGCCTCGGTCGACAGGGTGCGCAGAGCCGAGGCGATGGCGGGCTCGATCACAGTTGCCATGGCAGAGCGTACCGCGCTGGATGATTTCGACATGCTTTCGTCCGTGCCCTTGTCGGGATGTGCCCACGAGGGGACGTCACCGCTTCGCTGCTACAACCATTAATGTGACTCGCTCCCCGGCGGAAGCGCCGAAGCTCGCTGACAACGCCGCAGCGGCGGTATCGCCGGCTTCACAGGCCGTTCCGGCACACCGGTTAAACGCTCCTTAACCCGGCGCGACTAGCTTTCAGCGCAGGATCTCGTGCGTGCGTTCCCTGCCTGCGCCAACCGCATTCCCGACAGGACGCCGACCTTGCCGCCCCGCCATCCTCGTCCCCAAACCGCCTGGATCAGCGCCGCCGCGCCGGCAGGCGCTGCCATGGCCGTGGCTGTGGTGTTGGTGGTCGTCTTGGCGGTGCCGGCGGCGGCGCAGCAGGGCGACGACCGCATCGGCATCACCCGCTCCGTGACGACGAGTCCGCCGTCGGTGCCCAGCGTCGGACGCCCGCAACCCGATTACCCCTTCGACGACGAGCCAGATCGGACAATTCCGCCGCCCATCCCGCGCGATGATCCCGCCGCCGATGCGGAGGAGTTCGATCCCCTCGATGCCGAACGTCCAGCGGCAGGCCAGCGCCCGGCGCTGCGCGACGGCGATCTCGATGTCCGCGAGCCCGCGCCCCTGCGCGACGGCATCGTCGACCTCCGTGAGCCGGAAGCGGTGCGCGATGGCGTCGATCCGCTGGTCGTCGACACGCGCGAGCCCGACGATATCGCCGCCTTCGAGAACCCGCCGGCTGGCTACGATCCGCTGCTGTTCCAGATCGAGGACATCGACCCCGTCGCCGACCGCCGCATCGACCGGCTGGCGCGCTTCGAGCCGTTCGATCCGGTCGGCGTGCGCATCGGCAGCTTCGTGCTGTTTCCGGAACTGGAAACGGGCGCCAGCTACTATTCCAATGTCCTGCGCTCGCCGAATGCGCGCAGTGATACGGCTGCCGACGTCCGGCCGAGCGGGCGTCTGGTTTCGGACTGGAAGCGTCACGCGCTGGAATTGCGCGGCACCGCCGTGCTGAGCTTCCACAACGAGAACGACAGCGAGGACGATCGCGCCTATGCGCTCGAAGCGCGCGGCCGGCTCGACGTGACGAGCCGCACCAACATCCAGGCGCGCATGGCGCACGATGTGGCGCAGGAGAGCCGTTCGGCGATCGACGCCAATACCACCGGCGAACGCGCGACGCTGACGCGCGATACATTGGCCGTTGCAGCTCAGCATCGCTTCAATCGTCTTACCGTGCAGTTGCGCGGATCTCTCGACGACTACAGCTATTCCGATGTCGATGTCGGCGGCGTAACGCAATCGAACGCGCAGCGCGACTACACCGAATATAAGCAGGCGGTGCGCGCGACGTGGGAGTTCAAGCCGACGATTTCGGGCTTCACCGAAGTTGAAGTCAACCAACGCCGCTACGACACGGTGGCGTCGTCGGACGGCATCGGCCGAGACAGCGATGGCGAGCGCTACCGGGTCGGTGTGTCGTTCGGATCGTCGGGGCAGAAGCTGCGCGGAGAAGCCGCGATCGGCTACGGCCGGCAGGCCCCGCGCGACAAGCGGCTGGAAGACATCGACGGCATTCTTGTCGACGCCAACCTCGCCTGGCGCATGACCGATCTCACGACGCTGTCGTTCAACGCGCGCACCGACGTATCCGAAACGCAGACGGCGGGATCGGGCGGCGTGCTGACGCGCGCCGCTGGTGTGGAGTTGCGCCACGCCTTCCGCACCTACCTGATCGGCACCGCGGGCTTCACCTACACCAATCAGGACTACATCGGTGTCGCCATCGACGAGAACGAGCTGCGCGCCGATCTCGGCCTCGAATACTTCCTGTCGCGCGAGGCGGTGCTGTTCGGTCGCTACCGCCACACGATGTTCGATTCGTCCTCGCCCGGAGCGAGCTACAATTCGGACGAGGTGCACGTCGGCGTCAGGCTCAGGCGCTGACGCCCGGCGCGGCGGCTGCCAATTTGGTCACAGCAGCTTCTTCAACTCGCTCTTGAACGACGGGCCGAGATCGTCGCGCGCCAGAGCATAGGCGACGTTGGCGAGCAGGAAGCCGATCTTGGAGCCGCAATCGTAAATGTTGCCGTCGAACCGCACGGCGCTGAACGGCTGCTTCAAATCGTCTTTCAGCTTGATCATGGCGTCGGTGAGCTGGATTTCACCGCCGGCTCCCGTCTCCTGGCTGGACAGCAGGTCGAAGATCTCGGGCTGCAGAATGTAGCGGCCGGTGATGTGCAGGTTCGATGGCGCCGTGCCGCGCGGTGGCTTCTCGACCATCGCGGTGATCGGCGAGACTTTGGCTTTCGCGCTTTCGACGCCGACGATACCGTAGAGATGCGTCTGGTCGGATGGCACGGGCGACACCGCGATCATGTTGCCGCCTCTCTCGTCATAGGCTTTCATCATGTCGGCGAGGCACGGCGTCGAGGCGTGATGCAGCATGTCGGGCAGCAGCAGCGCGAAGGGCTCGTTGCCTACGATGTCGCGCGCGCACCAGACCGCATGGCCTAGACCGAGCGGCGCCTGCTGGCGTGTAAAACTCGATTGCCCGGCGCCCGGCAGATCGCGCATCAGCATTTCGAGTTCGCGTTTCTTGCCGCGATCCATCAGCGTCCGCTCGAGCTCGAACTGGCTGTCGAAGTGGTCTTCGATGACGCCCTTGTTGCGCCCCGTCACAAAGATGAAATGCTCGATGCCGGCTTCGCGGGCTTCATCGACGACATGCTGGATCACCGGCCGGTCGACGACCGTCAGCATTTCCTTCGGCATGGCCTTGGTGGCGGGTAGAAAGCGGGTGCCGAGACCGGCGACCGGGAATACGGCCTTGCGGATCGGCTTTTTCGGTGTGCTCATGACGGTATCGGATCCTGGTCGGGCGATGCGGTTCGGTGGCATGTTTCACATGTCCGACGCTCACGGACATGTTCGGTGCGCTTTTATGCTTTCCGTAAGGTAACGGAAACCAAGAACAGGAAGGCACCATTAAGGCGCCGCATGTAGAAACTTCCAATCTCCAGGGGCTTTGTCCCCCGACTTGAGGATGAGTGACATGACGGTACTTGTAACGGGTGGCGCGGGCTATATCGGCAGCCATATGGTGCTGGAGTTGATCGACGCCGGCGAGAAGGTCGTCGTCATCGACAACCTGTCGACCGGCTTTCGCTGGGCGGTGGCGCCGGCAGCGCACCTCGTCGTCGGCGACATCGCCGATCAGGACCTCGTCCGCGAAACCATCGTGCGTTACGGCGTCGAGGCGATCATCCACTTCGCCGGCTCCATCGTCGTGCCCGATTCCGTCGTCGATCCGCTCGGCTACTATCTCAACAACACCGTCAAATCCCGCGCGCTGCTCGAAGTTGCAGTCGATACCGGTGTCTCGCACTTCATTTTCTCGTCGACCGCTGCCGTCTACGGCAATCCGCGCGAGCTGCCTGTGTCGGAGAACGCTCCTCCGGCGCCGATGTCGCCGTATGGTTCGTCGAAGCTGATGACCGAGGTCATGCTGGCCGATACCGCGCGGGCGCACCCGCTGAGCTTCGTCGCGCTGCGCTATTTCAACGTCGCCGGCGCCGATCCACAGGGCCGCACGGGACAGTCGACGCCGCGCGCCACGCACCTCATCAAGGTGGCGTGCGAGACGGCCCTCGGCCAGCGCCAGCACATGGATGTGTTCGGGACCGACTACGAGACGGTCGACGGCACCTGCGTGCGTGACTACATCCACGTCAAGGATCTGGCGCGGGCGCACGTCGCCGCATTGTCGTATCTGCGCCAGGGCGGCGCCTCGGAAATCTTCAACTGCGGCTATTCGCAGGGCTATTCCGTGCATCAGGTGATCGACGCGGTGAAGCGTGTTTCCGGTGTCGATTTCCCGGTCCGCCTGGCGCCGCGCCGCGCCGGCGATCCGGCGGCCATCGTCGCTGCATCGGACAAGATCCGCGCGACGCTCGGCTGGCAGCCGCAACTCGACGATCTCGACACCATCGTCCACCACGCCCTCGCGTGGGAGCGCCAGCTCTCCACCCGTCTCAAACAGTGCGCCTGAAGCGGTTTTGCCTCTTCGCCATTAGGCCGTAAAACGGCCGCACGCCGCGTGCACGCCAGCATGTGGCGAAAAAGCGAGGAGGTGCCGGTGGTAGGGCTCGGTTCAGACCCCAACAGGTGTGGCGAGGAATGCCCGACGCGGGGCATGAGCCTGTGGGGGCGGCTCGTCTGGATCGCCGTCGTGCTCGGTGTGATCGCGTCGGTGATTTACTTCACCGCGCCGCGCCAAGCGCGCGCCGACGGTGCGTTTCGCGCCTTTCTCGAAACCCTGTGGCCGGAAGCGCAGCAGCAGGGCATCACCCGCCAGACGTTCGACAAGGCCCTCGCTGGGCTCGAACCCGACACGTCGCTGCCAGATCTCGTGCTGCCCGGCAAAACGCTGCCGACGATGAAGGGGCAGGCGGAGTTCACCCGCGAGCCGCGCGAGTATCTCAACGCCGCGACGCTGTCGAAACTTGCCGCGCAAGGCAAGGCGCTGGAACGCCAGCACCGCAAGGCTCTCGAGGAAATCGAAACCAAGTACGGCGTCGATCGCTATTCGGTCCTGGCGATCTGGGGCCGCGAGACGGCGTTCGGCACCTATAAGCTGCCGCACGATGCCATCCGCGTGCTGGCAACACAGGCTTACATGGGGCGGCGCAAGGAAATGTTCCGCGCCGAATTGATCCTCGCCATCAAGATGCTGCAAGACGGCATCCCGCGCGCGCACATGCGCTCGTCGTGGGCGGGCGCCATCGGGCAGACACAGTTCCTGCCGTCGGAGTTCTATTCGCACGCCCGCGATCACGACGGCGACGGCAAACCCGACCTCATCGACTCCGTCGACGACGCCCTTGCCTCCGCCGCGCGCCAGTTGCAGGCCAAGGGCTGGGTGCGCGGGCGCGCGTGGGGCTACGAGGTGACGATACCCGCGTCGTCGGATTGCTCGCTCGAAGGGCCTCCCGGCGCACGGCCCGTTCGCGAGTGGGTGGCGCTCGGTTTCAGACGGCCTGGCGGCAAGGCGTTTCCAGCCGCGGTGATGGACGACAGCGCCTACCTGATGTCGCCTGCCGGCGCTTATGGACCGTCGTTCCTGGCGCTCGAGAATTTCCAGGTTATCCGCCGCTACAACACGTCCGATCTCTATGCCACGTTCGTCGGCAATCTCGCCGATCGCATCGCTGGCGGCGGCGATTTCGTGACGCCGTGGCAGGCCATCGGCCCGCAGCGCACCGCGCTCATTCGGTCTGTGCAGGAAGGTTTGCAGAAAGCCGGCTACCCGGTCGACAAGATCGACGGCTTCATCGGCTCGGCGACGCGGCGGCTGGTCGGCACCTATCAGAAGAAGGCCGGCCTCAAGGTCGACTGCTGGCCGGGCGAAGAGGTTCTCGTCAGCCTGCGTTCTGGTGGTGCGCGGTAAAAAAGGAAACGAGGGGCAATCCGCCGCTCGCGCTTCCCGACCTGGGACCTGTCCCAGGTCGTGATCCAGGCCCCGACGGTTCAAACAGCGGCGCGCTGCGGCTCCTCGTCAATGAAGTCCGGCTCGTCGGCCGGCGGCGCAGCCGGCAGCTCGCTGTAGGACTGTAGTTCGTGCAGCAGCGTGTCGAGCAGGATGGTCAGCCGGTTCGTGGTGTCGTCGAGGGCATCGGCGAACTTCAGCGTCCGCTCCGATTCCATCGCCTGCTGACGGCTGACCGCGTAGAGCATCGAGGCGTTGCGCGCGATCGCCTCGCAGCTCTTCGGGTCGAGTTCGTCTTCGTGGAGCGTCCAGGTCAGTTCGTGGATGCTCTCGGCCATCTGCAGCATGCGCATGACCGGCGACGTCGCTTCACCGTCGAGAGCCGCCTTGTCACCCGGCTCGGTCTTCGGCATCGAGCGGGCCGTCAGTTCGACGCGCGTCTCGGCGATGAAGCTCGACAGCTTCTCGATCTCCAACCGCATCATGCCCAATACCGCCGGCGGCTGCTGCAACGATGAAGACAGTTTGCCGATGGCATCTTCCAGCACTGCCATATCGAGACGGCGGGCGCGCCGGCCATGCTCGGCGAGAAACCAGCGGCCACGGGGAGTCTCCAGCAGCGTCTGCTCGATGGCGCGGTATTCCAGTTCCGCCTCCGCTGTCGCATTCGCGCTCGTATCCGACATGTCCTGCAATCCCATCCTGTTTGGAAACGTGTATCAGCACTCCTAATGCGATTCTGCGTTGCATGGGGAGCACGCAAACCCGTAATGCGATTCCGGAATGGCTTTGCTCACAGCCAGAACCGTCGCAGCCGCTCGCGATGTGCCTGCAACGTGATATTGCGGCGCCGCGCCGATGTGGCGCTGGAAGGCGCTCGGACCGTGGCACCCCCGGTCAGCGACAGGCACCGCGAATGACAGGCTACGGCATCAGGGTCAGCGTCTTTTTCGCCGCGCTGTTCCTCATCTATGGCGTCCACATCCCCTACCTCCCGCTGTGGCTCGAATGGCGGGGGCTGACGGCGGCCGAGATCGGCATCGTGACGGCCGTGCCTTATTTCGCGCGCCTCGCGGTGACGCCGACGGTGGCCTTCGCCGCCGATCGCATCGGCGACCACAGGCGCGTCATCGTGGTGCTGGCCGGCACGGCGCTGATGCTGACGCTGCTGCTCAGCCAGAGCCACGGCTTCTGGGCGATCCTGGTCGTCAGTGCGACGCTCGCCGTGACGACCTGGACGATCATGCCGCTGACCGAGACGGTCGCCATCGTCGGCGTGCGCCGCGGGCTCGACTACGGCCGCATGCGGCTGTGGGGCTCGCTCACATTCATTGCCGCGAGCTTCATCGGCGGCGCGGTGATCGACTGGAGCGGTCGCGGCGCCGGTGTCTGGCTGCTGGTGGCCGGTGCGGCGGCGACACTCGCGGCGGCGTTCCTGCTGCCGCGCCGGACCGCGCTGCCGCCGCTCGCCGCCGACCCGACTGGAGACGGTGCGGCGCGCGGCATCGACGCCGCGACGGTGCTGCGCCTCGCCCGCGATGCGCGGTTCGTGCTGTTCATGCTCGCCATCGGCACGGTGATGGCGTCGCACGCCGCGCTCTACACGTTCGGCTCGATCATCTGGCAGGGGCAAGGATTGTCGCCGGCCTGGATCGGGACACTTTGGGCGATCGGTGTGTTCACCGAGATCGCGCTGTTCGCGTGGTCGGCGCCGTTCGTCGCCCGGCTCGGCGCCATGGGGTTGCTGATTGCAGGGGCGCTCGGCGCGGTCGTACGCTGGGTGGCGATGGCGTTCGATCCGCCGCTCGCCCTGCTCGTGCCGCTGCAGATGCTGCACGGGCTGACCTATGGCGCCGCGCATCTCGGTGCCATCCATTTCATTGGACGGGCCGTGCCGGAGGCGGCGGGCGGTACGGCGCAGGGGTTTTATTCGACCATCGCCGCCGGCGTCATGCACGGTCTCGCCACGGTGCTTTCCGGGCTGATCTTTCAGAGCCACGGCAGCGCCACCTATTGGGCCATGGCCGGACTTTCGGCCATCGGTCTCGTCGCAGCGCTGGACCTGCGCCGCCGCTGGAGCGGCGGAGTGCTGTGGTGATCGACGGTTGACCGGCGAACTCGGTCTCGTTCCGCGCGGAACAGCGCGGCCCGCGGCCGGGTGGCACTCTCCTCTCATGATCTCAACTTCGCGACGGAGCGAGCGTGCCATGGCCGACCTGACCCAAACGATCACCAACGTCCTGCAGCGCTACATGCGCGACCCGTCGTCGCGCGTGAATGCTGCAACTCTACTGGTGGATGTCGGCATCGACGCGCTCGACCTGCCCGTCATCCTGCTCGATCTGGAAGACGCCTTCGACGTGCGCATCGGCAACGAGGCGGAGATCGACGAGCTGGTCACCTTGGCCGGCCTGGTGGCGGTCGTCGAGACGGCGCTGGCGGCCAAGACTGCGCCGAAGGCTCGCACGGCGCCGAAGAAGAAGAGCAACTGGATGTCGACCAGCGCTTAGAGCAGGTCCGATCTCATCGGCTGCAATCCAGCGAACGCGGCCTGCACTCAGTTTTTGTTCCAGAGACGGTTTCACGCCCGCTGTGGACGCAAGTGCGCGTCCACCTCGCACGATCAGGCTCTCAACGTCGCAAAGCTCGACGTCGCAGAGGCGGCAGCCTACCCCCACAGCGCTGGGCTCGGCGGCGAAATCCATCCCTGCCGTATGACGAGCCCGTGCGGACGGTCGGCAGCGACCAGCAGCGGCCCATCGAGATCGACCCATTCCGCATCCTGCGCCAGGATCAGCGCCGGCGCCACGGCGAGCGACGACGATACCATCGAGCCGACCATGATCGCGAAGCCTAGGCGCCGCGCCTCGGCACGCATGTCCAGCGCTTCCGTCAATCCCCCTGATTTGTCGAGCTTGATGTTGATCGCGTCGTAGCGATTGCGCAGGGCCGCGAGGTCTTTCGCCGTGTGCGCGCTTTCATCGGCGCAAACCGGCACCAGACGTTTCATTCCAGCGAGGGCGTGGTCGTCTCCCGCCGGCAGCGGCTGCTCGATCAGCGCCACGCCGGCATCAGCGGCAGCGCGCATCAATGGTATCAGCAGTTCCGCGGTCCAGGCTTCGTTGGCATCCGCGATCAGCCGCGCATCGGGGCGCGCGCCGCGCACTGCACGCATGCGGTCGTCGTCGCCAGCGCCGCCGAGCTTCAGTTTGAGAATGCCGAGATGCGGCACGCTCGCCGCCTTGGCGGCCATCGCCTCCGGCGTGCCGAGGCTCAGCGTGTAGCAGGTCTCGACGTCGCGCAGTGGCGCCGCGCAACCGGCCAGAGACGCAACGGAAATTCCCTGCTGCAACGCTTCGAGGTCCCACAATGCGCAATCAAGTGCGTTGCGCGCCGCTCCCGGCGGCAGAGCAGAGCGCAAGCCGTTGCGCTCGAGCGGGCCAGAATAGCCTCGCAGCGTCGCCAGTGCCGCGGCGACGGTTTCGCCGTAGCGCGCGTAGGGCACGGCCTCGCCGCGACCGCGATTGCCGGCGCCGTCGGTGACTTCCGCGACGACCACATGCGCTTGTGTTTTAGCGCCGCGCGAGATGACGAAGGCTTCCGCAAGTTCAAACGTCTCGGCGCGAGCGGCGAGGTGGACAGGGCCTTCGGGTGACGAGACGTGCACCATCGGCGCCGCGTCAGCTCAACCGGCCGCTGGCATGAGCGAGGAACAGGTAGACGCGGCCGGTGGCGGACGTCATGTGCGTCTGCGTCATGCGCCCGGACGGGTCCTTGGCGTCGGTGTCACGCAGGATGCGCTCGAAGTCGGCGAGGTAGCGGTTGACGGTCGCCTGCAAGCCCGGATCGCTCGGGTAGCGGCGCGAAACTTCGTCGAAGGCGTTGCGGCCTTCAGCAGAGTAGATCGAGCGCACCATGATGCCGCGCTGGCCCGACTTCAACCGCGCCCAGATGACCGCAGCGGTTGCCGGGTCGAGGGCGCGCGACAGTGTCTCGATATTGAGGTTGAACGGCGCCTGGGCCGGCGGCGGTGCGGTCGGTGCAGGAGCCGCTTGCGCATACTGTGGCTGCGGTTGGGGCGGCTGGGGCGCCACGGCCCGCTGCTGCTGGGCTTCCTCGTCGCGCGAGGCGCGTTTGAGCAGATCGCCGAGCGACCAGGCCTCACGGTTGTCGATCGCGGCGGCTGGCGGTGCCATGCCCGCCGCCTGAGGGGCCGGCTGTTGATACGGCGGAGCGGATTGAGCCGGTTGCGGCGCCGCCGCTGCGGTCGGCGCTGGCGCATTGGTGCCGCGCTGGCCGAGTTCCTTGGCGAGTGACGCGCTCAGCGACGACAGCGACCGCTGCGAGGCGCCGCCACCTGTCGGCATGGTGGCGGGCGCCGGCGTCGCAGGTGGCGCGACCGAGGATGAGGGGGCGGACGCCAGAGTGCCGCCGTTGGCGACCGGCAGCGCCACGTCGCGGCGGTGCGCTTCACGCGAGGTCAGGCTCGACAATTGATCGAGGGCCTTGATCTGGTCCTGCAGCGAGCGGCGCATGGCCTCCGAGCTGGCGCGCGAGGCCTGCGGCAAGCGCTCGAGTTCGGCGGCGATGCGGGCCTGTTCACGGCTCATCTCTTCGGCGACGCGCATGGCGCGCAGCCGCACGTCCTCGGAGGTTTCGTCGAAGCGGCTCGACAGCGAACCGAGCTGCGACGAAACTTGATCGGAGACAGAGCTCAGCCGTTCGTTCAATTCGGCGAGTGCGCGGGCGCTCTCCGACTCGGTCTCGGCGCGCAAACGCTCGATCTGGCCGAGCGCGATCTGGCGATGCGATTGCGTGCCGGCCATCAGCGCCTCGGCGGCGGCACGGGCGCGCTGCTCGGCGGCGCTGATCGAGCCTTCGATGGTCGATGAGTAATCCTCGATGTAGCGCGAGAACTCGTTGGCCTTGCCCGACAGGCGGTCGAGCGTGCCGGTGAGGTCGGAGTGGCGCGCCTGCAGCGTCTGGTCGATCTTGTAGTTGGCGCTCTCCAGCGCGTTCGCCGCCTGCAGGATCGACTGGCCCTGCGATTCGAAGCGCCGCGTGACGTTGTTGATCTGTCCGAGCAGGTTCTCCGAAACGCTTTTCAGCATGTCGGACTGACCAGCCAATGTCTCGATCGCCTTGAGCGATTGGCGCGTGATGTTCTCGCTCGTCCGGCGCACCGAGTTGATGCCTTGCGTCAAGCTTTCGTCGAGATCGAGCGACTGGCGCGCGATGGTCTCGGCGAAAGTGCGGGCGTGGGTGTCGAGGGCGTTGGTCAGGGCCTGGGCGCGATCGTCGACAGCGCGGTCGATGGCGAGGGTCGTGCGCTGGATGGTGTCGTCGAACAGCCGCAGGCGCTCGTTGAACGAGGCATCGAGGGCGCGCGTGCGCTCGACGAGTCTGGAGTCGAGAGTTTCGGAGCGCACGGCGAGTGTGGAATCGAGCGCACGGGCGTATTCCTCGAATACGGTTTGCAGATTGCTCGTGCGGTTGGCGATCGCGGTGTCGAGGGCCTCCATGTGTTCGCCGAAGGCGAGCTGCATCTGCTCGGTGCGGGCGCCGAGCGCGCCGGCGAGGCCGGTCGTGTACGCTTCGAGCATCTGCTGCATCGTATCGGTGCGCCCGGTCAGCGCCTCGCCCAGGCGGGAGGTGTGATCCTCGAGCATGCTCTGCATCTGATCGGTGCGGGCGCCGAGCGCATCATTCAACGCGCCCGTGTAGCCTTCCAGGACGTTCTGAAGATGCGTGGTACGGGTGCCGAGCTGGCCCTCGAGCGACCCGACGCTCTTGTTCAGCGTCGTTTCGAGCGCGGTCAGGTTGTCGGCGGCGCCCTGGATGATCTTCGCCAGGTTGACCTGCTGGTTCGACAGCTTCTCGATCAACGCCGGAACTTCCGCGCCGAGAGTGCGCAGCGTCTCGTTGAAGTTGCCACTGGTCGCGGTGAGCGCATGGCGTTCGCTGGCGAGTTCCTGGATCAGCCCGCGGATACGCCGCTCGTTCTCTTCGTAGGACTGTTCGAGATGCGCGACTTCGTGGTGCACCAGCGATTCGAGCTCGCCGGCACGGCCGATGGCGCGCCCGATGGCCTCGTTCATGAAGCCGACCTGCCGGCGCACGGCCTGGCCAAGCGAAGCGATCTGGTCCTCGGCCATGCGGTCGGGCTCGGCGAGGCGGATCGCGACTTCGGTCATCGTCGAGGACCGCAAGCGCAGTTCCTCGGCACGCCAGCCGAGCAGCGCCAGAAACCAGATGATGGCGATCGGCACGACGACCGCTGCGAACAGGATCAGCGTCGACGGCTTGGCGAGCAAGGCCGCCCAGCCGGAGTTCGCGGCCTCGCTCCACATCGAGAACGCCGCGAACGAGAGGGCGAGGACGAGCCAGACCGCGCTGGCGATGCCGGCATATTTGAACGCTTGGTTCGACGGCTTCTGCTCGAGACTGTAAATCAGTCCGCCGATCGACGGCACGTCGTCGTTGGCGGCGATCCGCGAACGGGCGGGCCCGGCGGGGCGGCGTCGCGCGGTGCGTCGCGGGCCGCTGCCGCCAGCTTCGCCCCCGGCTGCGTCGTCGTTGCTCGGCGCCGGGAGCGCCTTCTGCTTCGACGCCGCCGCGGATTTCGTGGCCGAAGTCTTTCGTCGCGGCTCGGCGACGGGTGGCGGTTCAGGTGTCGCCGCTTTGGCGTCGAGTGGCGGCGGCACCGCGGCCGTGGCGGCCGGTAACGCCGGTGGCAGGGGCGCGTCGGTCGGCGCGGCGGAGGTCAGCGGCATTCCCGGCAGCGGCGGCGGGGTCGGGGGCTTCGCGGTGGCAGTGCCGGTGTCGGACGCGGCAGCCCCCGGCTTCGCCGCCCCGGAGTATTCACCGAGCGGCGGAGGTGTTGGAACGGCGCGATTTTTCACCTGGTCCTGAGCCATGCTGCGTGCCTGATCCGCGCCCTCCGAGGCGCCTCCCCGCATTGCTGTTACAGCACGATGACGTCGTAGCTGAAAACAGTATTTGATCTCGGTCCGGCCGGCGCCGGAAGCTTACGAATCAGTGAATGAGACAGGCAAACAATCCGTTAATGCCAACGGCTGCGGTGACGCCTCTGAAAGTCTTACACACTCGCGCGGCGAGCCGGCAGACGACGGCCTCTGCATCGCCCTCACCCCGCCGCCATGACCACCGTCGCTTTCCCGTCCCAGAACCCCTTCCCCGTCCTCGCCGGATAGTCCTGGTTTGGGGCGAAACCAAGGTTCGCTGATGGGTCGGGTCGGGCCGGTCGGGGCGACAACAGTTTGTCCAAACATTGAGAATATAGTCGCAATGCGACGTCTGCGGTTTACCGCGCATTATCGCCGCCCGGAGTAGCCTTGCAGCCGGGAACCGTCGATCCGCCGTGCATCCCCCGCACCGACGGCCGCAACCCGGTTTCGCGAGGTCCACCATGGCGACTTACGTCGACTTCGGAGCATCTGCCTCGGCCACGGGTGAACGCAGCCCGGAGGAGACGGGGCGCGGCTATCTCAAGCGCCGGCCCGCGCCCGCCGCCCGTCCGACGGCTGACAAGTGCGCCATCGACCACGCCCATCTCGCCCGCTACACGCTGGGCGATCAAGCCCTCGAAGTCGAGGTACTGGAACTGTTCGTGGGCGACGCGCCGCGAACGCTCGCACGCCTGCGCGCCGCCTGCGAGGCGGATCGGGTGCCG